>JAITIZ010000339.1 GCA_031279215.1 Planctomycetaceae bacterium | reverse complement strand
ACATTTTTATCAAGGGGTGGAGAACACTATTCACGCTTCGCCTTAAACGTGACAACACATTTCGATGTTGTCCAAGAACAAGTCCAGGATTTTCGAACCGTCTAAATATGATGACATGCTAAAGGTAAATCGAAAAAAATAAAAAATTCCACTAAAACTCTTTTGAAGTAATAAAATTGTCAAAATTAAAATAGACAGTTACGTTTTCACCTACGGCTTTCATCTACGGTTGCCTACCTTTGGTTGACCTAAATTAACGACCTGCCTGTGAATACTAGAATTTTTCTATTTTACCTACCCCTTGCATTTTTTTTTTCTGTATCTTAACAACAATGCGACACGGGGTTGCAGAAATTAACTTTTTTTAATAGGAGGGTAATATGACTCTTTCACTTACGGCTTTCATCTACGGTTGCCTACCTTTGGTTGACCTAAATTAACGACCTGCCTGTGAACACTAGAATTTTTTCTATTCTACCTACCCCTTGCATTTTTTTTTTTTCTGTATCTTAACAACAATGCGACACGGGGTTGCGGAAATTAACTTTTTTTAGTAGGGAGTAACATGGCTCTTTCACTTACAAAAGGACAGAAAATTTCTTTGGAAAAAGAAAGTGGTGGTGGACTTTCCAAAGTTGTGATGGGACTTGGTTGGGATGCAGCCAAAGGTCGGAGCATTGATCTTGATGCAACATGTATCATGTTCGATGCGGCAAAAAATATTATTGACGTTGTTTGGTTCCAGCAACTACAAAGTCGAGACGGAAGTATCAAACACTCCGGTGATAATCTAACCGGAGCAGGAGACGGTGATGACGAAACGATTACCGTTGATTTATCACGAGTTCCGGCAAATGTAACAACTCTCGTTTTTACAATTAACAGTTTCACCGGACAAACGTTTGACCAAATTGAAAACGCATTTTGTCGTTTGGTAAATCTTTCGAATAATCGAGAGATCGCCAAATACACATTGAGTGGTGGCGGAAAAGTTACTGCACAGATTATGTCAAAAATTTATCGTCACAACAATGAATGGAAAATGGCGGCTATCGGGGAACCCGCCAATGGGCGAACATTTCAAGATATTCTGCCCAATATTGTTCCCTACCTTTAATTTTTTTAACCTCCTTACAGAAAGGAAACGATGATGACTGATTTTCAAACTGCTCCGATTGCTGAAGTTGTCAAATCAATTTTGGCTGATGGCGTCATTGATGATGCCGAAGTTGCAGAACTCCGAAAACGCCTTTACGCCGACAGTAAGATCGACAAAGATGAGGCCGAAGCCTTATTTGAGATCAATGATGGTGTTAAAGGTAAATCAAATTCTGCTGCATGGGTAACATTGTTCACCGATGCGATTTGTGATTTCCTTCTCAAAGATGAGACCTCACCGGGTGTTGTTGATGACGAGGAAGGAGCATGGCTCATCAAAAAACTCGAAGGCGATGGTGAAATCGACGCCAACGAAAAAGTGTTACTCAAAACACTGAAAGAAAAAGCAACGTCATTACCGACAGACCTTCGGGCAAAATTCAAAACTTGGGGTGTCTAACGGATGACTCGTAACAGCCGGAAACAAAATAAAATGAAATTTCGTTTTAGAATTTTTTAGAATTATTGGGGAAACCAATGAGGACGTTTTGTTTTCGGTTGTTGTCAATTTTTTATCACAATTAACCACTAATTTTAATTACAATGGCTGTTTCATTAACAAAAGGCGGAAATGTGTCGCTCAGTAAGGCGGCACCGGGTTTGAACAAAATAATTGTTGGTCTTGGATGGGATGTTCGGGTTACTGACGGAGCGGCATTCGATTTGGATGCGTCGGCTTTTCTCCTGACTGAGGCTGGAAAAGTCCGTAGTCCTGAAGATTTCATTTTTTACAATCAATTGAAATCGTCGTGCGGCAGTGTCGAACACACCGGCGATAATAGAACAGGAGCCGGAGAAGGTGATGACGAAGTTATTAACGTAACTCTAAACTCAGTACCGGCGGACATTCAAAAAATCACTTTTGTTGTCACAATCAACGATGCGGACAAGAATGGTCAAAACTTTGGTCAGGTTAGTTCTGCATTTATTCGGATTGTAGAAAAAGAAAAAAATGAAGAACTTGCCCGATTTGATCTTTCGGAAGACGCAAGTACTGATACGGCAATGATTTTCGGCGAACTTTACCGTAACGGCGATGAATGGAAATTCCGTGCCGTTGGTCAAGGTTCCAAAGGCGGTCTTGAAATCCTTGCAAAAAATTACGGAGTGCAACTGTAATTTTTGAAACAATTTATTGGATAGGCGTGAGGAGTTTTTTTTCCGCCAATCCAATAAATTGGTATTTTTTTTAGAAAGGATTAAATAACTCTATAACTATTCACAGGATAATTACAATGACAACAATTCAAAAAGGGTTTCGATGTAAGTTGGACGATTATGTGAATCCAACAAACGAAATAACTGTTGAAATGACAGTTTCGGGACAATCGGTTTACGATTATAGTTGTTTCGGCGTGGACAGTGCCAATAAATTATCTGATGACCGATACATGATTTTTTATAATCAAATCAGTTCACCGGCTAATGAAATCACTCTTTCCCAAAACACTACAGGAGCTATTTATCGTGTCAATATTTCACGTCTTCCTTCGAGTATTAACAAACTTGTTTTTACTGTCAGTATTGACGGCAATGGCACAATGAGTGGTATTAATCAATGTTCTGTTAATATCGGTCAATCCGGTAATAATAAGTTACAGTTTAATCTTGCCGGTTCGGATTTTCAAAACGAAAAAGCGATTATTGCTATCGAAATATACCGTAAAGATGTTTGGCGGCTGGCGACTGTTGGCAGCGGTTTTAACGGAGGACTCGCCGATTTGTTAAAAACTTATGGCGGAGAAGAAGCAACTCCTGTTTCCGTACAAACAACTACTTCACAACCGGCATCATCAAAAATTTCGTTAGAAAAACGACTTGAAAAAGATGCTCCGGCGTTAGTATCTCTCGCAAAACCATTAAAAATTTCGCTTGAAAAACATAAACTAACTGATACAACTGCCAAAGTTGCTTTAGTTTTGGATATTTCCGGTTCGATGTCTCATCAATATCAAAATGGAACGGTTCAGGAAATTGTTAATAAGACACTACCTCTTGCCGTTCAATTTGATGACGACGGAGAGATTGATTTTTGGTATTACGGTTCCAGATGTCAACGTATGGATGCGGTTAATATGCGTAACTATAAAAATGCAGTACCGACATCATGGCATAACCTTATGAGATCATTAGGTTTTGGTAATCATGAACCAACAGTCATGCGCGAAATAGTTACTGAGTATAAGAAAAGTCAAGTACCAGCCTACGTTCTTTTTATAACGGATGGAAGTGTTTCCAATGAAAATGACATTAAACGTTTAATCATCGAATCTTCTAAAATGCCGATTTTTTGGCAATTTGTCGGGGTTGGTGGTCGTGGTTACGGAGTTCTGGAACGACTGGATACCATGTCTGGAAGATACGTTGACAATGCTAATTTTTTTGCTCTAGATGACTTTCGGAAAGTAAGTAACGAAAAATTGTATGATCGGTTACTTACAGAATTTCCTCAATGGCTCAAAGAAATTCGTATCAAAAAAATAATCTCATAAAAATAATCGAACAGTTCGTGCAGAAATAAACAAAATGTAGGAAACTCAAAAGGTAGGCAATGTTTCGCTGAAAGGTTGCGTCGGCGTACTTGCCGACTTGACCCTGTTTACGGACATAAATGGGAAAACCAGCTCAACCGTTGCGACCGTGTGTAAAAATCCTTCGGCGAAAGGCTTTCACCTATGGTCGCCTATCCTTTTCCTATTCGACGTAAGTTTTTGTATGGTAAAGACTTACAGAAACATATAAGCGGCTGTTCACGGCCCCGTTCACTGCTAAAAACGGCGTTGTTCACCAGGTACAGGAATTGATGTAAACTATTGATTATAAATAGGTTATGCAATATCTCAGCACAAAACGCCAAACGAAGTTTATTACCATCGTTATGCCGCCAATGCAAAACCTCGAATCAAAACACGACCAAAAGTCAAGTATTCAACTCCATGTGCTAAACCAAGAATGTGTATTGCTGGAAAATCTGGAACAAAAATAAAACTTCATCTTGAATTTCTCGAAGGTCGATTATACCTACCAATCATTCGTGTCGAGCGAATTTAATTTATCTCATCTGATTATCATAATCAATCTGCGGTCACAGTATGCGCAAAACGCAAATTTT
>JAITIZ010000331.1 GCA_031279215.1 Planctomycetaceae bacterium | reverse complement strand
CAGGAAGTCCACTAATAAATCTTTATTGGCTTCTTCGCCGAACAACTTTTTGAAGCCAAAATCGGTATAAGGATTGATGTAACGCGGCAACATGGCAGTGAATAGTTAATAGTTAATAGGTGGGGAGTGAATCGTTTTATCCGATCACAACTAGCAACTATTCTACTATTGTTCCCAATTCTCGGCAAGACAAAATATTTTTTCAAAATCTCAAAAAATTTCCTAGTGTTCACAGGCTGGTGTGTTAAAATAGGGAAAATTTTAACAGAATTCGTGATTTTGAATGGCAGACTTGCTATTTTCAAACCTGTTTTTTCCAAGACGATGTTTGTTCCGCTAGTCTGCCGATAATAAGTGTTTGTCGATTTTAGTTATAAAAATTTACCTAAATTAACAACTACCATCTGAACACTAGGAAAAAATTCCCTTATCTTCAATATCAATTGACTGTTAGCCCTTAACTTAATACGTCTGGGGTCTTGTGTTTAATTCTGTTGATGTGGTAAAATACTTTTTCAAATTGTTCACTCAATCCGGCGGCTTGAATCTATTTTCGTAATCGTGCGGCGATGGGCAATTGCCGGCGAAAATTCCTATTTTTTGTATTTTTATTTTCAACTGTTTACGTAATTGGAGTTTGGATTCACGCAAATTAGTGTTACCTCTATGTTTGAAACTCTTCAGCTTCCGTTTATGCAACGGGCATTCTTAATTGGAGCCGTAGCTGCAATTCCGTTTGGTTTGATTGGAACATTTATTGTTGTTCGCCGAATCGGTTATCTTGCCGGAGCCATTGCTCATTGTGCTTTCGGCGGTATCGGAATCGGACTTTACGGTCAATATCTTTTGGCAGGCTGCATCGGAACCACCGCAACAGTGTTGTTTCCGCCAATGGGTGTTTCGGTTTTTACGGCAATCTTTTGTGCTATGTTGATTGGTTTGATCCAAACTCAAGCCAAAGAACGTGAAGATACAATAATTGGTGTTATCTGGGCGGTTGGAATGGCACTTGGTTTGTTGTTTCTTGAATTAACTCCGGGCAATATCAATATTTCAAATTATCTTTTCGGGAACATTCTCCTTATTACTCAAACCGATGTTTTTTGGGTTTTATCACTTAGTGTTATTGTTCTTTGCCTTGTTCTTGTCTTTTTCAAGCGTCTTGAAGCAGTTTGTTTTGATGAAGAATTTTCACGGCTTCGCGGTATTCCGACAATGTTTTATTTTCAACTGTTGCTTATTTTAACGGCATTAACTGTTGTTTTGTTGGTTCGAATTGTTGGTATTGTGTTGGTGATTGCTATGCTGACGCTTCCGGCGGCAACCGCGTGTCGATTTGCCAAACGGCTTTTTCCGATTTGTGTTCTTGCAGTTTTGTTTGGTTGGATTGTTACATGGCTTGGTCTTTTCATTAGTGTTTACTTCAACCTTTCTTCTGGTCCTACTATTGTTTTGGCAGCAGCTGTTGGCTATCTCGTCTCACTTCTTCACCGTAAATCTTTTTTCCTCCGTAAATGTTAATTACTTGTTTTACTTTTCTGTTCTTTTGTTTTCCGTATTTTTCCATTTCCTAATTTTATGGCTAATATTGTAATTAACATTGAACATATCAGTAAAGAATACCAATTGGGTGTGATTGGTTACGGGACATTGATGCACGATCTTCAATCAATGTGGGCGCGTTGGCGCGGCAAGGAAGACCCAAACCAACGGCTTGATACGAATCATTCTATTGGTTCGAGACGGTTTCTTGCTTTGGATAACGTATCATTTTCTGTACAAGCCGGAGAAACTCTTGGTATTATCGGGGTAAACGGAGCAGGTAAATCGACATTGCTCAAAATTTTGTCACGAATTACAGTTCCGAGTAGCGGACGAATTATTTTTAGAGGACGTATTGCGTCACTTTTAGAAGTTGGTACCGGATTTCATACGGAATTGACGGGGCGTGAAAATATTTTTATGAACGGTGCTATTCTTGGAATGACTCGGCGTGAAATTCTTCGTAAATTTGATCAAATCGTTGATTTTTCGGAGATTGAACGATTTCTTGATACGCCGGTCAAACGTTATTCTTCTGGGATGTATGTTCGATTGGCGTTTGCGGTGGCGGCACATTTGGATGCGGAGATTTTGTTGCTTGATGAGGTGTTGGCGGTTGGCGATGCGGAATTTCAAAGAAAATGTCTTAGTCGAATGCGGGATGTAACCCAAAACGAAGGTCGAACCGTATTATTTGTCTCGCATAATATGGAAGCGATTCATCGGCTTTGTAATCGGCTTGTTTTGTTGGAACACGGTAAAGTACAACTCGATACACGTAATGTTTCCGAAGCTATTAACCGTTACTGCGGTACGGTGTTACGTTCCGGTGAACCTTATCAGTGGACTAATACGGACAAGAGTTATCATGATCCTTTGTTTACTCCGGTTCGAATTTGCTTGACAGACGCCCAACACAACATACTTACAGGATCAATTCATCCTAATGACGAGGTTTATGTTGTTATTGAGGGAACAGTTCAAGAACCTGACAGCGATTTGGGAGTGGGCTATGTTCTTTTTACAGAACACGGAATTGCCCTGTTTACAACATCGCAACTTGATATGACTTCTGAAAAGGTTTTATCTCCGGCTGCGGGTTTGGTAACATTTGCTTCAAAACTGCCAACTCATTGGCTGCATACAGGAACTTATACATTGGCTCTTCATGTACATCAATACCGTGTTCGCAATCTTATTGATTCCAATGAACAAACAATTCGGATAACATTTCAGGTTGAAGGTATTCCGGGTAATTCGCCTTATTGGGAACAACCTCGTCAAGGTTATCTCGCACCGGTCATTCCTTGGACAATAACAGTCCGATAGATTATGCCGATGCGTACAGAAATAAATACAAAAAATAAGTACAGATACGTTCTCTGTTTTTGCAACAATTACGGTTAAAATCCCGAAATAATCAGCGAAATTTACTTTGGTTGACTGAGTAAAATATTTCGGTTTAACAGTTGGATTTGAACTTCAAGAGCTTTGACATTTTCTTTCAAATCAGTGATTTCTTTTCGTAACGAATCCACTGTTTGTTTGAGTTCTGTCAATTCTTTAGAAGGTTTGGGAGTCCAAGGTGAATCTGCCCAAGCCTGATCTTGATCAAAAGGAGTTGGCAAATGATTGGCAGGTTCGATTGGATTATTGATAGGATAATTATTGATAGGGTTATTGATAAGATTACCGGCAGGATTTTTCCCAATTCCCGGAGTTGGCGGAAAGGCGGGTCGAAATGGAGATGGGGGGCCGGACGGTGTACTTTCTTTTGGTGTTGTCATTCCTATTGCGGGAATTTCCCTGTGCGGAGGCGTAAGATTAGGATCAACCGGCGGTAATACCCCGGACGGTAATGTTTCCTGCACAATATTGGGAGTTTTCGGTACAAGACCATTGACCAATCGTTCTTCATTTTCAATTGCAGGGTTATCAACAGAAATTCCTTGTGTTTTGAGTTGGGAATTGATTTCTTTTAATTGGTTTGTGAGTTCGGTTTGTTGTTCCTGAAGCGATGCGATAAGTTGTTTATCATTGGGATCAATAAATCCGAGAGTTCGTTGTGTTTGTTGAAGTTCAAAGGTTAATTGTCGTTTCATCCGAAGCAATACCATTGAGTTCATCCGCGGCAGCAACGGCTGAATTACCGGAGAATGCGGCAATTCGGACAACTGTTGTTCCGGCAGCACTTCTGATGATACGGTTTCCGTTGACGGCGGCGGAACATCCTGAGCGATTACCAAAACGGTAAATGTTAAACTCAACAGAATAAAAAACAAAAAACAAAATTGATTGAATGTTCTCATTGTTATAAAAAATTGAAAGATTGCTTAGTGTTCCCATGCTGGTGTGTTCATTGGGGTAAACCAACGGTTACCTGCTTTGGGTTTACCTAAATCAACACACCGCCCTGTGAACACTAGGGTAAACTTTAAACAACATCAAATTTTCCAAATTTTTCGACTCACTGTCAATCAGGGAGTAAAACAAAAATGATAGATTACAACCATTTTAACAACCAGCTTGTGAGCACTAGGAATTATTTGTGGTAACTTCTAAAAACTAATATTAGGAGGAACGCAGGCGTCTCGCCTGCACTGTTTTTTTACAAAAAAACTCCTAAAAATGCGGTCGAGACGACCGCGTTCCTGATGTTTTTAGAAGTTCCCTTGTAATATATCAGTGGAATTTATAAATTTTGCCGTGGAATTTATAAATTCTATCGTAGAATTTTTAAATTCCGTCGTAGTGTTCCCTGACTGGTTTGTTAATTTAGGTAAATAAAAGCGTTGCCGATAGGCAACTTTGCCCCGGTTTTCGGCTGGCAACCGGATTCCAAACCGCTCGACAACACAAATTACCGTTCCCGAGACAGGTTCAAGTCGGCTATTGCCGACGTGATGTTTTGGCGAAACATCACTTACCGGAATAATTCACGTGAACACTAGGCATTTTTACTGGATAAACCGTTCTTCTCCGCCCTTGCCGGTATGAACCGTAACTTCTCCGGCGTCTTCGAGTTTCCGAACAATATCAACAATTTCCTGCTGAATCCGTTCAACATCGGAAGAACGTTGCGGACCGAGATATTCCATTTCTTCCTGAAGCATTTTTCCGGCACGTTTGGACATATTACGAAAGATTTTTTCTTTGAGTTCCTCGCTGGCGCCTTTGAGAGCCAATGCCCATTGTGAACTTTCGACATGCTTGAGAACTTGCTGAATATCCTGATCTGCCAGTTTCAAAATGTCTTCGAACACAAACATGAGCCGTCGAATCTCTTCAACAAGATCAGGATCATCCTGTGCCAGATTTTCCATGATATTTCGTCCTGTTGAACGATCAATAACATTGAGAATTTCCGCAACACTGCCGACACCGCCCGCACTTTCTAATTTCTGACTCATCACACTAGACATTCGATTTTCAAGTCCTTTTTCCACTTCTTTGATAATTTCCGGACTGGTCTGCTGCATTGTTGCAATACGCCGAATCACTGCGAGTTGGCGTTCCGGCGGTAAACCGTTAATAATTTCCGCAGCTTGTGCAGGTCGGAGATGCGAAACAATTAACGCAATTGTTTGCGGATGTTCATCAACAATAAAAGTAAGCAGGTTCTCACTATCAACCTTTTGGAGAAAACCAAACGGAATTGCCTCCAGTGAACTCCGAACACCATCAATAATTGCAACACCATCCGCTCCAAGTGCAGCTTCCGCCAATTCCTGCGCAATCCCAAAACCACCAACACTGCCAACAAGTTTGGCAGGATTAGCCTTTGAAAATTCACGGATAACGTTTTCTTGTTCTTCTGGAGTTACAAGCCCAATCCGTGAAATTTCCGTCATCACCACCTCAACCTGTTTCGGGTCAAGACGGCTAAGAATTTCTTTGGCTTGATCCTTCGGAATACTAATCAGAAAAACGGCTGCTTTGCGAATATTGTTCTGCGCCATATTTCACCAAAATACCGGTTTTGAAATAATTTCGTCCACTCCAGCATTTCGTAAATCGATTTTTTCGTTAATTCTCGGAGAATTGATATAAACCGTTATCGTTGAATCGGCAAACTTCCGGCGTAATCTTTGAATTGATTCTAAAATCTTCGGAAAAGGCGAATCATCCGTATCGGCAATTATTTTTCCGTCAAAAGAAATCGTAGTGTTTTGATTCCCAAAATGTGTTGTGAACCCTTGTTGGCGATAAAAGTCTGCAAGAAATTGATTCATTGCGGAGTCATTTCCCAATGTTCCCCAACGCGAAACAATTAGAACACTTCGATGAGAAGGGATAATATTTTTACGGTTGTTTGCCGGACAAGACGTAGAAACCGTGTGAAAAATTGCGATTTCGTCGTTTTCCGATGTTCGCGGAAGCGTGAACAACGAAGGTTTTCCGCTCCAATAAAGGAACAATTGATGTTGATATTCCTCGTTCCATTGATGAACATAAAACCGAAAACACCCCTGAAGCGGATATCCGGTTCGTAATTCACCTTCAGAAGCAGAACCAAGAAAAAGCAAAATCGGCGCCAATGGCTCCAAAACAATAAACCGATCAATAACCGCCTGAGAAAACTCACCAGGATAAGATTGAAAAAGTATCGAACCGGAATATTCAGAAACTGAATCGGGAATCATTTCAATAATACCGCGATAAATCGAAATAAATTCAGATCGATGAATATTACCCAAAATAGGAATAGTGCTTGTTTTCAACATGTTTATATAATTTTTGCGGAACAATGTATTCATATTTTTCAGCACAAACACAACATTCTTTGAGAACACCTTGATACAAATATTGAACAAGTTCCTCTCGTGTACAGTCCGGCGTTAAAGGACGATGGGAAAGTGTAATATCCCATTCTGCACCAAGAACTCCGGCTTGCCGTGCCTTAATCATGTGTCCTAAAAGACCACAATAATATAATTCATTGTCCTGAATAACACCGATTTTAGCAAAACATTGTTTCCATGCTTTGCAGGAATTACTTTTAAACGGAACCGGACGATTTTCATGGTTTAGTTGATAATATTTAAACCAAAACTGGTCACTTCGGCGAATACTGTAAATAATTCCATATTGTTTCAACATTTCTACTCCGGCAAAAAATTTTTCGTTGTATTCAGGATTATCAAAATGCTTTGTAACAAGAACTTGTACATTATTGCGAAGAATAGATTCTAAAACCTCTGTGCGGATTTTGGATAAAAGTAATCCGTTTGTTAATAATTCCAATCGTGTTCGAGACCAACATCGTCTTGACACATCAAGAATCGCTTCCAGTTTAGGATGAAGCAACGGTTCTCCGCCGCTGAAAGCAAAATTAAGCGGTACAATTTTTTTACTCCATGTTTCAAGCCAATAAATCATCTCGTCCGTAGGAACTGTTCCTTTCATCAGAGGACTAAAGGCACCACAATATTCACATCGTAAATTACAACTGATTGTAGGCCATACCTCAAGAAATCGAATCAAAACACGTTTACGATTTGTACCAACAAAAAAAGGAAAAAACCAATGAACGGTTGTTGATGAAAACAGGGTGTGTTCCTGCCCTTGTGATTTCAAATGTTTTTTGACAGATTTCTGTTGCAATAAAAATCGTACAACTCCTCCCGCAGACGTTAAGCGTCCAACGTAAATGTTGTAGAAAAAATTCCGAAAGAAATGTTTCGAAAAAAAATAACGAAATGTTTCTGATAAGATGTGTGTAATTCGAATATTCATGGTTGTGGAATGGATGCTCGTTATATTTCTGTAATTTTTTCAACTCATTTTTACTACAAATCGGCTGAAATATTACCATTATTTTTTATCTGGACAATAGGCGTAAATTTTATTTGCGCCTTCAATAATTGTATAATTGGTGTTACTTTCCTGAATCAAACGGCGAATGACAAGCGGATCATCCGGCAAGTGGTAAGTACAAATTGATAATTTCGGAGCAAATTCTTTTAGTACATTTTTGGCTCCCATCAATAAATGACGTTCTGCTCCTTCAATGTCTGCTTTGATAAAATCGATACGCGGAATATTATTTTGACGGACAAATTCATCAAGAGACAACGCATGAACTGTAACTTGATCGATCATTTTATAACCTGTATTCCTTGCGGCGGA
The DNA here is from genome assembly GCA_031279215.1 of Planctomycetaceae bacterium. Taxonomy (GTDB): domain Bacteria; phylum Planctomycetota; class Planctomycetia; order Pirellulales; family Thermoguttaceae; genus WRKP01. The sequence goes on along the minus strand of JAITIZ010000331.1, from coordinate 4,454 downwards.
TGCGGAATGCGGATTAACTCGGCTTACGGAAAAGGTCAGTTCTTCTTCTTTATCCCACAATGCGAATGGGCATACGGTAATGTTACGATTCCATGCGGCAATTTTTACTAAATAATTTTCACGCATATACGGAATCGGTTCAAAGGCGTAAACGTAACATCCTTTGGCACTGCCAAGAGCAGAGAATAAACCCGCATTGGCTCCGGCATCAATAACAATATCACCTGATTTGAGTTGAATATGCTCATTCGGTTCATAAAGTCCTTCACACTCAATATCTTTTCCGAAAAGATTTTCTATCAGTTCAGGATTCTGTATCAAATAGAGTATAAGGATTTCAATAATTTCGCCGATAAATAAATATTTTTCCGTTTCATTAGCGCGTGGAAGTTGAATATCTTTCAAGATGATTCGGTCTTTTTCCGGTGAAAGGAAAATTGTTTCCAATTTATCGTATAATTCATTTTGCCGGATTTGTTCTTTCCGCAAAAACCATTTGATCAACGGACTTTCGAAAAAAAACCAAAGTTTATCCGCAATCAACAATGTTGATTTATAAAATTTCAAATCGGCGTCAATCACCTCAACAAGCCATGATTCCAACGTATTTTTGTCCGGATTTAATTGTTCCAATATATTCTTTGCCCGGCGTAATGATCGTAAACGCCGAATCATCGTACCGTCAAAACGTGACTTGATATGTTTCAAGACATACCGGAAAATAATTCGTAACGATTGAATATTCATTATAAGCGATCTAGTGTATCGAGCGGTTGAATAGCCGGCGGAGTTTGTACTTGATGGTGTTGAATATCGGGAACAGGTTTTCGTTTAACAAATTGTAAGGGCAACAAGCGTCAAAAGTGATTGTTTACGTAGGGTGTTGCCCGACACTCTTGCCGGTTACCCCTTTACCGGTTACCTCTTTGCCGGTTGCCTCTTCGGGGCGCTTGACACTTTGAGGCGGTTGACACTTTGAGGAAAAACATAGGTCTGACATAAAATAGGCAATGCAGAAAAACGACCAATTGATAACAAGATAGAGTATAACCTGTAAGTACTCTTCATGATGAATGAAAATGTTGTTACTGAATAGTTACCTTGAATTAAAAATTCCGGTGGACTATTACATTACGAAACATTAAATTCTAAAACCTCGCCCAAAAACAGAACGAGGTTTTAGAATTTATTCCGAAAACAAATCGGTTGCAAAACAATAGAAAGCGTTCTGTCGAACACTATCCTTTTTCGTTATTTATTTACTCGGAGTGCAGGGCGGAACAAGAGCTTCACATGCTTTTGGGGCACAAGGTTCTGGAGCCGCTTTTTCACATGCAGCCGGAGCAACTTTTTCACAAACCGGAGGTGTACAAGGTTGCGGTTCTGCTTTTTCGCATGCTTGGGGTTCTGCTTTTTCACATGCTTTTGGTTCTGCTTTTTCGCATGCTTTGGGTTCTGCCTTTTCGCAAGCTTTGGGTGCTGCTTTTTCACAAGCTTTGGGTGCTGCTTTTTCACACGGCGGCGGAACAACTTTTTCACACGGCGGCGGTGTGATCTTTTCACAAGGAGCTACAGCTTCCGCTTTTTCACATGCCTTTGGTGCTGCTTTTTCACATACTGCAACCGGTTCACAAGGACCGCACGGTGTACATGACCGTTCTTTTTTTCCAAGAATACGGTCTAACAATGTGAGGGGTTGTTTTTTTACTTTGCAAACAGCTTCACACGGTTCACAAGCAGCAGGTTCACAAGGTTGTACTGCAACTTCCGCTTGTTCACAAGGCTTAACTTGTTCGCACGGCTCGCAGTTACCAGCAACCGCAAAAGAACTAACAAAACAAACCAGCGAAACAAATAAAGCTGGTAACACAATTTTTTTCAACATTCTTTACTCTCCTTATTTGAGTTTTAGGACTCCGGTGCAGTGCCCTCGCACAACACTGACATCTCTTGGGAAACACTTTTTAAAACTAACGTTGATCGAACTCTCGATAAACTACAATTCTTTATAATCAAGATATTATCAAATCTCTTGAATTAAATATCATCACTTGAACAAATATACAAGATAAAATAGTGTTGACTCAAAATTTTCAACAATTTTTTTCTTATTTTTTAGAATATTTCAATCTATAATCCTTATATTAGATCATATTCTTCTTAAATTCTCTAATTCACTAAAATTACCATGCTTTATTTATTCGACATTTCGTAATGCGATATTGAGATAATTTAAAACAAAAGAAAACAATATAATCTCCTCTTGTTCATAATTATCCCGAAAAGTATAATTACTTAACTTTTTTCTTTTTAAATTCAATTTAAATTCAATATTTATTATCTTGCAATTTAATACTTTTCTAGATTTATTTTTACCTGCTTTATATTATGGTCAATTTTTTTCGTGCGATAAAACAAACATTTAAACATCGATTTCTTATTGTTTCTGTTATTTTTTGTGCTTGGATGATTGGTATTCTTTGGGGCGGAAATATTGCAACGGTTGTTTATCCTATTGCGGAGATTTGTCTGAAAAAAAATAATACGTTCACTACATGGATCGAACAAAAAATCCTTGATAATCAAGAAAAAATCAAAACAACCGCACAAGAACTTCAAACTCTCCAGTCTTCCTCATCGGAAAAAAAACACCAGATTGCCAAGAAGGCGAAGTTATTACAACAGTTACAGGATCGTGATTTTTATTTTCGCTGGTTTCAACCTTTTGCGTCAAAATATACACCAAACACCCCATTTAAAACGGTTCTTTTTTTAGTTGTTATTATTTTGATTGGTACAATTGTAAAAATTATTTTTATTATTCTTCACGGAATTCTTTCAGCATGGATTGCTCAAAAAACGGCGATGGTTATTCGTGAAGAATTTTTCCGAAAAATTCTCAGTTATGAGGTCAACTATTTCAACCGCAAAGGCATTGCGGACACGATGAGTCGTTTTACTAATGACATGTCCCAATTAACTGGCGGTTTGAATGTTATTTACGGCAAGTTAATTCGTGAGCCGATTAAAATGGTTGTTTGTTTAATTGGCGCGGCGTATCTTAGTTGGCAACTTCTTTTGGTAACACTTCTTCTTGTTCCGTTTGCTACTATTTGTATTCGCTGGCTTGCGCGTTCTATTAAGCGGGTAGTTCGGCGAAGTATGGAGGAAATGTCTAATCTTTACGGCAGGCTCGAAGAGACATTCCGGTCAATCCGTGTTGTAAAAGCGTTTACGCAAGAAAATATAGAGCGGGCTAAGTTTCACCGTATTAACCGAACTTATTGTGCCAAGGCTATTAAAATTGCTAAATATGAATCGTTGACCAATCCTTTAACAGAGTTGTTTGGTATTCTGATGATTTGTATTGCGATAGTTGTTGGGGCTTATCTTGTTATGGGCAACCGGACGAGTCTTTTGGGGATCCCAATGTTGTTTGAACCGATGGATTTTAGTGAACTTCTTCTTTTTTTTGCTCTTTTAGCGGGTTCTGCTGATCCGGCTCGTAAGTTATCGGATATTTTTACGATGTTCCAATCGGCGTCGGCGGCGGCGGATCGAGTTTACGCTTTGATTGATCGGCAAGTTTTGATTCGGGAAATTGATCACCCAATTCCTTTGCCGAAACATCATCAATCAATCTGTTTTGAAAATGTCTATTTCCAATACGAAGATCGTCCTATACTCAAAGCTATTTCATTTGAGATTCAATTTGGTGAATGTATTGCGATTCTTGGTGTTAGCGGTTGTGGGAAAAGTACGTTATTGAGTTTGATTCCGCGGTTTGCTGATGTAAATTCGGGGCGGATTCTGATTGATGGTTTACCGATTCGGGAGGTTCGGTTGCGGGATTTACGCCGGCAAATCGGGTTAGTAACTCAAGACCCTGTTCTTTTTAACGATACTGTTCTCAATAATATCCGATACGGAACTCCATCGGCAACTACAGAAGAAGTTATAAAAGCCGCCCAATTAGCTTTTGCCCATGATTTTATTGAGACGGAGTTAGTCAACGGTTATACGACAATAGTGGGACCTGCCGGAGGTCAACTTTCAGGCGGACAACGGCAACGTATTGCATTAGCGCGGGCAATTTTGCGTGATCCGCCGATTTTCCTTCTCGACGAAGCAACAAGTCAGATTGATATTACCAGTGAAAAAATGATCTACGAAGCCCTGACAAAATTCAAAAAAGGACGTACTACAATTATGGTAACTCATCGTTTATCGGCTTTAACATTGGCGGATCGAATTATTCTGATGGACGACGGAAATATTGCCGCAACCGGAACCCACAAAGAACTCTTACAATCCTCACCGCTTTATGCAAAACTGTTTTAAATTAAAATACTGACAACAATTGTCAAAACAAACAGAAATTGGTACGTACCAAAAGCCAATTGGTACGTACCAAAAAGCAATTGGTACGTACCAAAAAGCAATTGGTACGTACC
>JAITIZ010000251.1 GCA_031279215.1 Planctomycetaceae bacterium | reverse complement strand
TCGAATCGGGAGAACATCGGGTGGAAAGTTTTCAAACCATACTAAGTCACTTGGCAACCATTTGTCGAAATGATTGCCGGATGGCTAATGAAAACAAGATCACCTTTAACACTTGCACCATTCCAAACTCATTTCAGGAGACCTTATTAAACCAAATTAAAACCATCACCATTCCAAACAGACCTCAAGAATAACCTTGTAGCCACCCCACATGCATTATTATTTGATGCAAGCAAAATGAACATCAAAACTATTGAGAAGCATGTATCTATAGTAGAAAACTATTTGCATAAACGAAAAAAAATTTCCGTCTTGATTCTGGACTTGATTATGATGGATTAACATCTGAAGCAACTAAGCTTATGGTATCAATAGCAATACTCGCTTGCAGAAAAGATACATGTTACCTGTCGTTACCAATATTGAAAGAATTGTTCTCTCATATATGCAAAGAGATTAAGCACGATCAACCAAAATCAAGTCAGTTTTTTGAAAAGAATTGGTATTTCAACATCAACAATCTTGTTATTCATACAACTTGGGCGATAGCAATGGTAGAAGGTATCAAGTCTGAAAAGTATATTCATGATGTTTTAAGGAAACATGACTTAACTGATTCAGAATGAACGACAATCCCTCCGCGATTGACTGCGATAGGTATGCCCCCTAATTTGCTTATTGATTTTCTTACACGTAAAGTATCTTTATCAGAAATAAAATACATGAATAGTACTGGGCATACAGAAAAAAACACCAAAACAAGTAAAACAATTGAAATAACCACAGAAGCACACAAAAGCAGATTGGTTAATATGTGTTTTAAAGAAATACATGAAATATATTTTTTCTTGCAGTTTTGTCATATAAACAACATACAGACCTGTGAATAAGGTAACTATCTATTTTAATTTTAAGCATTTTGATAAATTTTTCGTCATATTATTTTGTTTCAAAAAAAATAACATCTCAATAATTGTTACAAATGATAACGTATTAAAATAGACAGTTACATGCACATCTCGTCTCTGCGGGACTAATAAAAAAGAAAGTATTACGAAAATGACAATGAAATTTTACCATGGAGCAGTAACTTGAAAAATTAAATTGATGAATGCAAGAAGTATAATTTTACGTTTAATCACTAATATTGGTAATGAAAAAAAAAAATTATTTCAGCGAAATTGCCGTATTTGTAACTATTCAGTAGTGTATTATCAGGAAATATTCACAGGGTAGGCAACTTTTTGACCTACCTTGTGATTATTTGCCTGATGACAAACAATAGGGCTACTGAATAGTTACGAAAATTCATCGTGTGAATTTTTTCCAGGTGATCAAAGCGGCGATACCGCCAATAATAATACCAATCAGTCCTAATACCGGAAATTGGAGCCAATGATTATGTAATCCGCGAGGAATTTTGAGATAAAAAAGCCCTATACAAACAACCATTACCGAAAAATTAAACGCAACAATAGAATTCATTAACCGGTTCTTTTTTTCTTCATCATTCATGGGTTCAGCGATTTCTGAGTTTGCTTTTGAATTTTTCGAGGATTTCGGCGAAATTCCTTTGGCTGCGGCAGTCGAGCCGTCCGTTTTGCGAACAAGTTGAACAGCCTCACGCGGATAATATTTGACAATAGCAGCGTTGATTTCAGCAGGAACACAAATTGTACTTCGAACCGGCATATCAAATATCATTCGTAATTCTTCTTCAACATCAGGATTAACCGGTTTCGGCGATGCCAACAACAATTGACCACGATCAACCATGAGCGGAACAAATGAATGTTGACGTGCCGTATTGGGATTGATTTGCGGAACAATATTTTCGTCAACTCCAATGTCCTCAATACTAACAAACGGCAAACCAATCGATTCTGCAAAAGCCAACATGACAACTTCCGGCACCGCAATTTTCTGTTGCAACACCGCTTCCTGAAGATCAATACCCACCGCATCAGCATAACTTTTAACCTGTTTCATTCGATCTGTCGGAACAATATTATTGGCAACAAGAATTTGTTCCAAACTACGTTGTACTTTTGCGGTTTCGATTTTTCGACCAAGTGAGACATCGTATTCGAGTTTTCGTGCCGTGTCGGTCAGGCAAAGCATTGCCTTTGCCAGCTCATTGAGCAACACCTGAGTCTCCGCCGCATAATCACCAGAAGCGTATTTTCGAACATGGGCGTTCATCTTCCGGTAATTTTCACGTATTTTCGACGGATCATCTTCAAACATCTTCAACCGAAGAAGTTGATAATAATTGAGTGGTCGGTTGGTTTCCTGAATACCAAGCCAATCACGATAAACATCAATCTGTACTTTAGCCATATCAATTTACCCTCTCAAAATAAGTACACTATCAGACAACCAAACAAAGTTACAAAGATTCACAGAAAAAAATCATATTCCGTTAAGTTTGTGATTACTTGAAAAATAATGTTTCATAGTAAATCTCTCCGCGGGATTTTTATCAAAACACATTGATAACATAAAAAAGGTTTGTAATCAAGAGGTTGGCAAAGTATAAGACAAGGAAAAAAGGAACTATTCCATAAAATATTTATTTTAAACACGGAATGCACGAAATGTACAGAAAATAGGGTAAACAAACGCAGCTTTTTATTATGGTGATTGTTTACGCAGAGTATTGCTCTACGCTATTGCCGATTGCCTCTTCGGGCACGCAGGTAACTACTGAATAGTTACGATTTATTTGATTTGTGTGATTTTTATGATTTGCGCAATTCATCATCTCAATCACATAAATCACTGTTCAGACAGATTATTAAAACAGGGGGTTCTTGTATTGGTGATTGAAATCGGGTAAAAAGAATGACCATTTACACGCAGCAGAATCTTTTGAAATGAATGTGATGGTTGTATGTAAGCGGTTATTTGAGTTTGAAATTTACGGTAATACCGGTTGTATTGGAACCGATAAATTTCTATTAACACTTATTTTTTTACTTAACCCACTTTAATAAAGATGTCCCGTTTTATCTTTCCATTTCTGATTATTGTATGTTTGGTAATTTCATCCGCTTCCTGCCAGGAAGAAAACAGGAAAATTCCGACATTTGACGATGCAACCACCACCGAACAAATTGAAACGCAAATTATTCAATTGGCGCAGGAACTTCGTGAAAATGTCAACAATAAAGATTTAAAATCGTACCAAAAGTTTCTAGGAACAATCGGTGAGGTAAGTATCGCCGCCGGAGAAAAAATTCTTAAAATTGCTAAAAATGATGAAGAACGCGAGAAGGGTTATCAGTTTAAAATCGGCGGTTTAAAAGCGTTAATCCAAAAAGATTGGCAATCATTGAGTCAAAAATCAGTACATCTGGAAAAATTAAGTACGTTAATCGGAGAAATTGAAAAAGAAGGAAAATATCCTCTTCTTGTGAACAATGAACGTTTTCAGGAATTTGTTTTGGGGTTGAACCAACTTTCTGATGAGTTGACGCTGGAAAAATTTGAACAGCTTAAAAAAGACCTTCGGCAATGGGTTAATAAACAACCGGTTTCGTTTAGACCGATTGAACCGCTTATGATTGCCGTACAATTTGCCGAATCGGAAAAATTATCGAAAAACAACCCGGAATTAGTTACAAAAACAATTCAGGAGTTGATTACATTTGTTAATTCCTCCGAATGTACTATTTCTGACGAGAAGAAAAACGAAATATGTAAACAACTGGAAGGGTATTCCCGACGTTGTGTGGGAGCGGATTTGAAATTATATGGCAAGACGCTTGACAATCAGGATTTCAATTGGGATACGTTGCGGGGAAAATACGTTTTGGTCAAATTTACTGCATCATGGTGTGGTCCGTGCAAGGGTGAAATTCCCGGCATGCTCAAGGCTTACGAACAATATCATGATAAGGGATTTGAAATTGTTTCGGTGTATGTTTGGGACCAACTTGCCGATAGCCGCCATGCTGTTCAAGAGGAAAAATTACCGTGGTTAATTGTTTCCGAAGAGTTGACCGAAAAAGCAAACCAACCGCCGCAAGGTAAAACGTATCGGATTCAAGGGGTTCCGACGATGCTGCTTATTGATAAAGACGGCAAGGTTATTGATGCAGAAATTCGCAGTCAGAAACTCTTGTCCCGACTTGCCGAACTGTTCAATAAAAAATAATACCGCTCTTTCAGTCAGGGTGTAGAGTTTGTAGAACCCCAATGTATTGCGTCTCTACAAATAATATTCGAAATAAATATTTACTAACTGCCCTTTCCAAAAAAATAGGTCTTTCGATTTTGTTGTAATTTGTGTAGATTATCGTTTATCGTTTTAGCCCTTTCAATCCTCCTTTTAACTTAAGGAGACCGAGCAATGTCAAAGAATTGTAACAAGAATACGAATAACACTGTATCTAAATTTGAACAATCTGTAACAAAACTTTCAAGTTGTTTACCGAAACGTTGTGTTAATTATTTTCTATTCTTTTTGTTGGGCATCTTGTTTGCGGATCAATATTGTCGAACCGTTACGTCTTGGATTCAACATTCTCAATTAGCCCACAAATTTCGTAACTTTTTTCATCACTTGCCGCAAATTGGTCGCAATAACGATAATTTGTTACACCAATTTTTAATCGAGTTGATCAATTCCCACCGACATCTGTTTGATTGTTGTGTCCACCATAGTTTTTTGCCCCCATGGTACATTTGTCCCAACAATAACCCGATATCAACAAACAAATAATAAGTCCCAAGCCAATCCATGTATTGAAATGAAATACACTCATTGGCTGATTATCACTTTGTTGGTGTTCAAATTGCTTGGGCATTTTATAACTCCTGTCGATTTATTCTGTACAGTTTCTGGAATAATCCAAAATCAAATTGCCGTATCAATTTAAAATGTAAAACAAGCAACCTTTTTCAATACAACACAAGTATTATGGGTAATAACATTAATCAAAAAATAATTTTAGGTAAAAAATAAAATTACGAAAATCATTGAATATTGAATTTCAGCCGTTAGACAAATACTTGAAACATTTACTCTATGAGCCGTTAAATATACAAAGTACAAAAAAATAATTGTGCAATTATTTTTGTACAAACCTTGTAATGACTCAATAAATAAACAAAAATAATTCCAGGTGAAAACCCAAAATTGCGAAAATACCTGAAATTCAAGCATGAAGTGAATATTTGCAACACTTCTTCGCTTGTTTAAGGTCTAGTACATGATTGCCTGCCTGTGAGTATCTCCTGATAATACACTACAGAATAATTATGTTTCTTTTATTCATTTTCTGCGGCGATTTGTATTAGTTGGTCAAAGTTGAGGGGCCAAAGACGAATACCGCTGTTTGCCGGATTTTTTTGATTTTTATAACCGAAAACAAGCCAGCGATTATCTGGAGTGAATGCAATTTTTGAAATCGGGAGCATTCGATTACGAAAAATCATCGAATGACGATCATCAATAATACCTTCAACAATATTTCTTATCCGAAGACTGTTGTCGCCGCCAAGAGAAACAAGTTTTTTTCCATCCGGTGAAAAGAATAGTTCCTGAATAACTCCCTGATTACTTTGTAATACCAATGGTTCCCGTTCCGCCGCCGTCTTAATATCGTTTCGGTCAAGACGCCAAACCCGAATCGTTTTATCGTAACTACCGGAAAATAATTGTGTTCCCGATTGATTAACCAACAACGAACTAATCCAACCTCGATGAGCATTCAGTACAACCGAATCCGGTAACCGCTTCGAATCCGTTAAATTCCAAAGCCGAACCGTGTTATCACGGCTTCCGGTCGCCACCCAACTACTGTTCGGAGCAAAAGCAATCGCCGTAATATCCAACTCATGACCACGAAGAATTAACGGAATTTCACTAATTGCACCTTCCCGAAGATTGTAAATTAATGTTGTCGAATCCTTGCCGCCAACCGCCAGTTTGCCGGAATCAGCACTAAATTGGATGAGACGAATTTCTTTCTTGTGTCCCCTTAAAACAATAGGCGGAGGAATAAAACCGTTTTGAATTTGCCGTAAATCCCAAAGCCAAACAGCATGCGGCTCCGAAAGCACCGTAACCGCATCCAATTCGGTCTTGACTTTCGGTAACGGTTTTTCCTGCTCAATTGTAGAATACTCCGAAAGGAACGAAACTTGAATATTTTCCCGTGACCAAAACGGCTGTTCCCGTAACACGGATTTTTCTATCATTTTGACAGGTATTTCATTGGCGGGTCTTTCCTCTGCCGATATTTTTTCGGAAATCATCGGAGTTCCGTAAACCATGTCCGGTAACGGTAACTTCGAATGTAAACGGACAATCCGGCAAGGAGGAATCGGTTCATTAAGATTACAAAAATAATTTTCGTTTTCCCCAAAAGCAGTTTCAACAGAAACAGAGGTTCCGGCAGAATCCATATACCGGTTGTTTCGCGCAACCTCCAACGAAGACGACATCGATCCGCCAAACGCCGCCAACCAACAACCATCCGGTGAAATCTGTAAATCTCGTAACCCTATAACCTTTTCTTTCAACATAACCGGAGTTTCCGCAGGATTGGAACGAGCCATGTCCCAAATTTGTAACGTTCCGTCTGTTCGTCCGCCAATAATTAAACGTAAATCCGGCGAAAAAACCAACTTAACGTACGGAATCCTCCCAGAATCAAGAAGAACTCCGTTTCGGTTATTTTGATTACGGAAAAGATCCCATATCCAAACCGAATTGTCCTGACATTGCGTCAACAACCAATGACTGTCAGAACTAATTGTCATGTTTTCAACCGATGGAGTGTTAATGAGAAACATCTTACCCCAACTCAACGAAGCATAAGCCTGACCAAGTATCCAATACGCCGTCGAAGGAACCGAATGACCCAATTCCTTAAATGTTGCAACCGCAGACAAAATGTCCTTCAAACTCTGTTCCGGATCAGAAACTAATAATGTTACCGACTCCTCCAACAATACCTCCGCAGCAGCAATCCGAATAGCTTTAGGTAACAATTTATTCGTTGCGTTTTCTTTTTTTAACGGAATTTTTACCGCTTCTTCCGGTTTCATCTGTGCTGTTTCAGGCAAAGATGACGCAAGTTTAACATTTTCAAATTTATCTTCTTCGTTTTGCGTTACCGTTTTTTGTGTTTCAAATTTTTCTGCCGTAGATTCTGATGTTGCCAAGCCGGTTGTTACAGGTTCTGCGGTTGTCATTGCTAAAGGAAATGCCGGTTGAATCGGTAAAGGAGATGTTATCTCCGGTTTGTTTTCAACGGGTTCGGTTTGCGATAATTTATTCGATGCAGTATTTTTTTTCGGTTTTTGAGATTGCGGCGTGTTTGTTACAGAAACACTCGGCTCCTTCGCCAAATCAGTAACCGCCGGTTTTAATTTCGCCGGTTCCGGTTTAACAGTTCCCGGTTTAACAGTTCCCGATTTAACAGTTCCCGGTTTGACAGTTCCCGATTTAGCAGATTCCGGTAATGAAGCGGTTGTAGGTGTCGAATGACTTAGGTATAAATCCATACCTTTATTGACTGTAACCTGAGCTAAAGAATTATTCGCTTCAGAAGATTCTTCTTTGTTTGTCAGAATAAAAATAACCGTACCAAACAACACAACAATCTGAATACAAACAGTCAACAATAAAATAATCCATTGTTTGTAATCCCAATCGTGTTCAGATTCAGAATTTCTTGTAACCGTACAAGAATTTTTGTGATGAAGGCAGCTACCTCCATGAGCGTGTTTTATTCGGGGACAATTTTTAGCACGGCATTTCTGTAGATTGGTATCAGAAATCAACGGTAATGATATTCTGTTTTCTGAATTAACTTCCGATAAATGTTCCGATAAATGTTCTCTACACGGAAAGCGCAGACAATGAGTTAAGGGATTGTTACTGCCGCAAGCGGGGCAGTTTACTTCAGTTGAATGTTCAGACGCTGCAAACTTGAACGCAAATCCGCAACATTCACATCGAATTGGTCTGGTTGTTTGCGCGTCGATCATGAAATCCTTGCAATCCGTTGCTAGAATTTATAATATTTATTTTAAAGCATTGATCGCCCTGACTATTGAGGTAAATTTTTTGTTCCGATTGAATTTTGTATTTTTACCCTGCTTGGCGAATACGTACTGTTTGTTTATTTTGTTCGGGAAATACCAATGTTATCGGACTGGATTCTTCCGGCGGACGATGTGTTGTCAGGAATTTTTCGAGATCGGCTCCAACGGTTGCGAACAACTCCGACCAAGATTGACCAATTGTTTGACGATAAATGCGGAATGTCGGATACCAGAGACATTTTTCACGGTTGAGATTCCAGCGCCAATCGGCTCTTGCCGGAAGTACCAACCATGTTTTGGTTCCGAGTGCGCCTGCCAAATTCGCTATGTAACCGGGTGGTGTAATCACAAGATCAAGTGCTGCAAGCAATCCCGCCATTTCATCCAAATTATATTGAAACGCCTCTGGATATAAATGTACTTGTAATGAGACATTACGGCGATATTGTTCGATTTCCTTTTGTTTTGAACCGTGTTGCAAACAAATCCAGGCGGCATCAGCCTGATGACGAAGCATGAGATTGCGCAATTCAAACATTGGTAAGGCGGTTTGGTGTTCGGATTCTACAGTCCAACTTCCTTGCCAAAGAACTCCAATTTTAGTAACACTGCCAATTTCCAAAAAACGGTTTGACCATTTTGTAATACGTTCCCGATCCGGTACAAGATACGCTTTGCGAATCGGAAAATCTTCTTTCCGGCGACGAAAATAACGCGGTAAACTACCAAACGCAATTTGTTCATCCAACGAAAGTTCCCAACAATTTTTATTCAACTCAACAGTATCTGTGGTTAACGGAACTACAGTTGCTCGCGGAAACGACCGGCGAAATAACGAATGTAACGACGATTCACATTCAATAACACAATTCCCAACACTGTTAATTAAGTCTGGAAGGCAAGACGCAAACATAATATCCGCCGCAATTCCTTCCTCTGAATAGGCAAGTACGGTTTTTTGTTCGTTATCGTTATTGTTATTGTTATGTTATCGTTATTGTTTTCAAAACCAACTTTATTGATAGGGTTTTTACTGAGACTATTATTACCGAAGTTATTATTACCGGAACTATCGTTATCGAAACTATTATTATCGGAATTTCTGTTCCAATTGGGTAAATGATGCCGTTCCCATGTTCCAAAGGTATTGACGAGCCGAAATTCCATAGCGTCCCAACCGTTTTCAAAATCACCGAGTGCGAGCAGTGATTGACCGCAACCGTGAATTGCATGAGTCCATTCCATACCAACAGGAAACAACCGTTGATAATAAAGAATGGATTCTTCAAACTGTTCTTCTTTTCGGAGTGATTCTGCAAGAAAAAAACAGGCTTCCGCTGATGCCGGATCAAGACGAACAGCTTCCGACAATACCGGAATTGCTTCGGCATGGCTGTTACGAAGAGTGTAAAGATATCCGAGGGTCAACCATGCTGAAGCGTTTTCTGGTTGTAATTCGGTTATGTTTTTGAAACAGGCAATGGCTTCCTCTCGTTGGTCGAGTTCAAAATAAAGTTGACCAAGATTTAGAATGAGGTCTGTGTTATTGGGATCGAGTTTACGTGATTCGCAAAATATATTAACAGCTTCGTGGTTGTGTCCTGAAGTACGATAGGCTAATCCGAGATGGAATTTCAAAACAGCTTGTGATTTTAGGGTTGTGGAATTTTTTTCGGCGGATATTTCGAGTTGATGCAGTGCTTCGAGGAAATATTCGATTCCTTCGTTGGGATTTCCATTTTGACACCGTAGAATACCTAATCCATCCAAAGCATACAAATTACTAGAATCACTACGTAGAATTTCTTGATAGAGTTCTTCAGCTCTAGCGGTATCTCCTGAAATTAAGGCGGTTTGCGCTGTTTTAAGTTTTTCGTCGTGTGTCATCGTTTCATTCCTTGAAACTACTCATTATTACAGTAAAAGAGAACCGAGAATCTCTGTTCTCTTTTACTGTTATCGTCAATACATCTGTGAAAATTGATACAATCCTTAAAAATTAAAACAAGATCGCCAAAATTTCCTGTTTAAACATCCAAACTGAATAACTATGCCTCAATGATAAACAATAGGGAACTTCTAAAAACATCAGGAACGCAGTCGTCTCGACTGCACATTGCCTATAAAAAGTGCAGGCGAGACGCCTGCGTTCCTAAAAAAATGAGTTTTTAGAAGTTCCCAATAGAATTGCTACTGAATAATTACAAAATAAAATCGTAATATATCAATGTTAAACAAGCAGAAATTGGTACGTACCAAAAGCCAATTGGTACGTACCAAAAAGCAATTGGTACGTACCAAAAAGCAATTGGTACGTACCAAAAAGCGGTTTTTGCTCTTAAAATGGGGTGTTATTGGCGGTTTTTTTGTTGATTTTGTTGGTTTTTTGTTATTTTGTAAGGATTTTTAAGTGATTAACCTGCGGATTGGGGCGGGTACTGAAAATTACATTAACTCATCCAGTCGTCCTTCGGGTGAAGCGGGCGGCATGTTTGGAACAGTAATACCTTTTTCGTTTGGCATTGGGGCGTCGGGATCAATACCAAGCATCCGGTAAATACTACCCAGTAGGTCTTGCGGCGCAACCGGTCGCGAAATAATATTTTCACCGGTTGCGTCTGATGTTCCGACAACTTGACCGCCGCGAAAACCACCGCCGGCAAGCATCACATTAAAACAACGCCCAAAATGTCCGCGCCCGCCAAACCAAGGTGAATCCCAACCAATTTTGGGATTTCGTCCAAATTCACCGCCCCACCAAATAATCGTCGTGTCAAGTAAACCAAGATCAGCAAGTTCCTTGAGAAGTGTTGACAATCCGCGGTCCCATTCCGGTTGACGTCGGGTCAATGTTTCAAAGTGCCGTTTGTGTGTATCCCAACCACGATAATTAATAGTAACATACGGAACTCCTTCCTGAATAAGCCGCCGCGCCATCAAACATGATTGACCAAACCAATTTTTACCATACTCTTCGCGAATTTTATCCGGTTCCCGACCAAGATCAAAAATTTTCACCGCATCACCAAACATCAGATTATAAGCGTTTTTGCGTGCCGTTTCGATTTCATGAATGAGTGTATCGTCAGCAGCAGCATGCCCGAAAGTGTCCAATGATTCCAGAAGTTTTTGGCGTTCCAGTTGCCGTTTTTCCGTAATACCTTCGACAACATAACCAGAAACCAAAAACGGTGATTTACTAGGATCACCGCCTGTTACAAACGGTTTATATTTCGGACCAAGAAAACCGCATTCCGAAAACCGGCCTTGAGAAGTTGTCAGAACAACATACGGAGGAATCGGCGATTGATAACCGGCATCGTAACCCTTAATTTTGGAAATAACCGCCCCAATACTAGGATAAACAACATTCCCGCCCGGCATTCGTCCAGTCTGCATCATGTAAGCTGCCACTTCATGATGATTGGTTCCGTGCGTCATGGTTCGGATGACCGAATATAAATCCGCACAACGTGCAAGCATCGGAAGTGATTGACTAATTTCAATACTTGGTACATTGGTTGTCAACGGTTTATCCCAAGAACCAATATAATCCTTTCCCGCTCCCGGTTTAGGATCAAATGTTTCAAGATGAGACGGCCCGCCCCACATCCAAATTTGAATAACAGATCGAGCTTTACCGAATTGAGGCAATAATGTCTGCCCCTTCGTTTTCAACTTACTGTCCTTACCAAAAGCATGGGAGTAAAAAGAACTGCCGATAATCGGTATTCCAAGTAACCTCAAACCCGCTTTCTTCAAAAACTGACGACGATGTGTTTGCATAATTTTGCTCCTTTTAATTTAGAGGAAATAACTCGATTGGTAATATATCCGCAGAATTTTTGTGTGAAATAACGAAAACAAATATAAATTCAGCAACAAAAAACTATGTTTCGAGTACGAACAGCGAATCTGTGATATTTTCGTGACGGATTTCATCGACTTTTTCTTTTTTTCCATTTCCGGCATAGAGTTTGTTTGGGGCGTTCAACACCAAAGCGGGAACTTCCGACACACACCGGTAAGCGTGAACAACTCCCGGCGGAACAATTACAGCGGCAGGATTGGAAACACCAACCGGAATAATCATTTTGCAACAATAAGTTGGAGAATTCGGGCGGTTATCCCAAAGATACAAGTTCAAATCACCAGGACCGAAAAATGCAAAAAAATCAGTTTGATTAACATGTTCGTGCGGTCCTCGTGTTACACCGGGCAAGGTTTCGCTGACATAACACATTACCGGAAACTGCTCCGGTATCAGTTCATCACTTCGGAATAACTCGCTCAACCAACCGCGTGAATCTGCTCGTTTATTTAACGGACGAATTTCAACATCGTGAATTATTTTTTCAGTCCAGATGATCGGCATAGAAAAATTTCCTTCTGTTTTGATTGGGGAAAACTGTTAATTATTTTGTTCGCGAACTAAATGCAACAAATATCGTCCATATTCGTTGTTCATTGTTTGGGCGATTTTTTCTACTTGGGCGGCATCAATAAAACCTTCCCGTAACGCAACCTCTTCCGGTGATGCAATCATCAGTCCCTGACGTTCCTGAAGTGTTTGAACAAAAACGGCTGCTTGTAACAATGATTCTGGTGTTCCGGTGTCAAGCCAGGCAAAACCGCGACCAAAAAATTCGACATGGAGTTCGTTCTGTTCGAGATAAATTCGGTTTAGATCGGTGATTTCCAGCTCACCGCGTGCCGACGGCTTCAACGACGCTGCAAAATCGAGAACCCGATTATCGTAAAAATAAAGTCCGGTTACTGCCAACGGTGATTTTGGAATATTGGGTTTTTCTTCAATAGAAACCGCTTTACCGGACGCATCCATTTCAACAACACCAAACCGTTCCGGATCACGAACCTGATACGCAAAAACCGACGCACCGTGTTCACGATTTCCGGCGTGCTGAAGGAGTTTACGAAAACTGCGTCCGTAGAAAATATTGTCGCCAAGAACCAACGCAACATTGGAATCGCCGACAAATTTTCGTCCAATAATAAACGCTTGTGCCAATCCTTTGGGTTTGGGTTGTTCGGCAAACTCGAAACGGAGACCCCATTGCGAACCGTCACGAAGAAGATACCGGAAATGCGGTAAATCCTGCGGTGTTGAAATAACCAGTATTTCCCGAATTCCGGCAAGCATCAACACCGAAAGCGGATAATAAATCATTGGTTTATCGAAAACCGGCAATAGTTGTTTACTGACTCCAAGCGTAATCGGATGAAGCCGTGAACCAGCACCGCCGGCAAGAATAATTCCTTTAAGTCGAGTCATCTGATTATGTTATAATATTTTATTTGAATACCAATGACAATTATTTTATCACGAAAAATAAATGATTCAAGAGTTTTTGAATTTAATCTTACCTGTTGGGTAGGGCTGGCTTATGCTGTCCTTTCAGGACGAAAGACAAGATCAATCAACAATTTGTAAAAAAGATATCAAAAGAGACCGTTACAAATTATCTTTATAAAAATTCCGTAATATATTCAGTGAAATTTTTGTTTTTTTGAGATCACGAAACACACGAAATTTCACGAAAAAGTTTTAAACACGAAATACACGAAATTTCACGAAATACACGAAAATTTTTCCTAGTGTTCACAGGGTGGTGTGGACATTAGTGTTAATTTGGGTATTTTTGGTGGTTAATCTTTTTTTCTTGGTGGCGTATAGAGCGACGGCGAGTACACCGTTTTCGTTCCATCTCATTCCGTGATGTTTACAGCGTTCGGCGACGGCAGTGTCATTCCACTTTTCGACTCTGGTACTGGCAATCCATAACCCTTGTTCATGCCGCAAGGCATAATCCGGAATGAGACACCTTTTTCGTACCAGATAATCTATTAATCCCTCAACTCTGTTACGAACACGGCAACGCGGTAATAATTCTTTTAAGACCTCAATCGCTTTGTTGACGTCGCCCTTCCATAAATGTCTCAAAATGATACGTTGCCAACGTTCCCGTTCTTCTTTTGAGCCCCCCAGACCGCTCAACCCTTCGCAAACACGTTTACATAA
>JAITIZ010000232.1 GCA_031279215.1 Planctomycetaceae bacterium | reverse complement strand
TTTCCGTTTCGGTTTTCATCAGCTTGCGAACTCTCCACTCCCCAACTCTCCACTATCCACTACCCACTTTCAACTATCCACTCCTAACTCTGCGTTATTCAAACTTTTACTAGCGCATTTCTGTAGGCGATTTTCATTTGTGCCCCTGCAGCAGTTCCCGCCATGTGGATGATCGCGGCGTCGCCGATACATCCGGAAGAGAATAAAGGGTTTAACTCCGTTGGTTTTCTTCGCTCTGAAAGTTTTCGTCTGTCACGCTCAAAATCAATTCCGGCACCAAAAACAGTAACAAGTTCTTTTTCATAGTCAACCTTGAAATTTTCAGGATTCAAAAATCGTTGAAAATTTAAAGCGAGTTGATCATCGTCCTTCCAGTTCCAATCAGGATGCGTTTGCATCAATTGATGATAATAGTCAAATGGAAATCCCAATTCGTTTTTTTCTCCGCGAACAATATCGTCCCAGTTTTTCCAGGTTTGTTGCCATGTTTCGATAATATTGTTTCGTTCACCGGCAAAAAATCCGCTGTTCATACACATCGCCCGATAACGTCCGCCGTTGAATTTTCGTTGAAAATTTATCATTTTGAACTCGGAGTGAACATTTGTTTTGTCGTTCGGATACATCACGTATTGGTAATCCGGCAAGAGAACAATGCGTCCGTCATAAAAATCATTGAACTGTTTCAAAATTTCGTTTTTTGTTCGCAAAAATAACGTGTCAAACGCATCAAAAAATATTACAAATTTATACTGCGTGTCCGCTTCGTTTTTGAGATAATCAATAGTTGCGTAATTTTTTTGTCTCAACACATGATAATCTTTGAATTTATCGTTATTTATAATATTTACGAAAATTCCTTGTGTTTTCGCATTTTCGAGCATTATTTTCATTCCCTCGTTTTCACGGTTTGCGAAAGTAATGAAGATGGTGTTTTCTGGTGCGGCTTGCATTTTTATAGTTTATAGTTAATAGTTGATAGTTTCGAGTTGAATTTTAATTTTTTTTCTGTACCAACCAGAGGCAATGCGCCCATGACGGTTCATTTGATTGTGTTGTTAATTCGTATTCACCGGGGGGTAATTTGATTGGTTCGGTTATGTCCAGAGGACCAAATAAATAACCCGCCGTATTTTTTGAAACATCAAATTTAACGGGTGACATCGAATGCCAATGGCTCGAACCGTTCAAGCATCCAATAAGAGTTACCGGCTGTTTAATTGTTACCGTTATTGAACTTGCACAATGCGCCGATAATATCTGCCAGTCCAAAGGGTTGTAACCATCCGGCAAATCCAAACCGGGGTCGTAACCCAATTCATTCAACGCCAGCGATCCAAATCCCGTAGTTGCTTTTTTAACATGAAATAAATTTGTATCAAATAAATATGGTTTTCCGCCGGTTCGTTTTGAAATGTTCCAAAATCGTGTTCCGAGTGTTTTTCCATTGATGTTACTTTGTCCATCGCTCTGACCAATGAGAAACGGATCGGCAGCGTAACAATTACAATGACCATTTTCAACAAAAATTCCGAATTGGTGATCAAGATGATTTTTTGGATTGTCAAAAGGTAATTGGAACAAAAAGTTGTAGAGGTCTTGCATAACTTTTGGTCCCCGCAATCCGTAAGCATGACCTCGATGCGGATGAAACGGTTTGTTGACACCGTCTGCTACCGTATTGGGTAATCCTTTTCTCTGATAAAGATGTTGCCCGCCCAGAAATACAAATTCCCAATCGTCCGGCACATTTTCCTGAAAGCGTGCAAATTGCTCATTGAAATCGGTTGGAATCACCGCATCGTCTTCCAGTAACAAATATGATTCCATTCCCTCATTGAGTGCTTTTTCCAGTACCAATAAATGAGAACGGTAACACCCCCACGCCCCTTCACCGGCTTCCCAATATTTCGGCGGTTTTACTTGTTTACCATCGACCGCCTGAAAATATTCCGGTATTGGCAATTTCCAATGGCAATCTTCCAATTGTTTTTCTAACTGTTCTCGCCGGTCTTGGCGTTGTTTTAGTGAAACACAAAAAACATAATCGAACATTTTTTTCTCCTTTTGAGTTTTGATTTGAGTTTCGATATTATAGTCTTGCCGCAATGTACAAGTCTCACATTGTTTTTTATCGCTTGCCGTAAACGGCTTTCCGTCCGCAAATATCAATTCAGGATGTTTACATATTACCTTTACGCCGTAACAAGGACGTTGCTCCAAATATTGCTGTTTTGTAATTGTTCCGTAACGACAATTCATTTGGGACGTTTGGGACATTGGGGATGATTGGGACAATTTTGACAATTCCCGTTGCGATTTTATTGTGTAGTGAGTTCCTGTTGGAATCTCGAATACCATTCTCTCTTCGTACCATGTGCCGGTAAACGGCACACGTTCATTATTAACGATACAAAATACTTGTCCGTCAAAAATCGGCTCTTGAGATTTGGGAATTGAAATATTCATTGTTTATGAATCTGTATCGGAATCATTGGGAACCGACACTAACAATCTTACATTGTGACTGCCCTCAATATAATCAATTAAACCATTACATTTGATTGTCCCAACCCCATAAGCACTTGGTATTTGAACACTAAGCCAGAGATGTGGATGTTGGCTATCAGGATAATCTGGGTATAAATTGCTTCCTGCAATTCTTATTAATTCTTCATACATATATACATCATATTGTTCATTAACAATTGTTATTACCGCTGTTGCCATATATCCATCATACGTCGCACTGTGTAATGTAATAGTAGTTCCTTTTTGTGTAACAAAAACATCGCTGTCGTTTGTCGGATATTTTGTTATTATTACAGAATATTGTGCTGTACAAGGGCAACACGGTGTTGGTCTTTTTTTGATCAATTCATTTGAATTGCAAATAACGAATACCTGCGCGGTAATTGTACAATCATTAAAAGACATAACGCAACTTGCCAATACCGTATCAATAATTTCTCCATCTTCCCGTTTAATGTATATTGGTAACGTTGCGTTACATGTTCCCATATTACATGGGTCGGCATCTTCAACACTTGCCGAGAATGATCCCGATATACTCAATTCTGCACGATAATACAAATTCGGCATGAGGTCAACATGAATTATCGTAATTGTCGGCGCAAAATTAACGGTTATCCCCGCTTCTTGGCACGCCGAAGTGTCCAGCGTGCCGTATTCAACTGAAGTCGGTTTATCTGTAAAGATTTTTATTTTCGTTGCACTTTGGAATGTTCCGGTAATTGAGTTTTGGTCTGCCGTTCCTGTAAGAATAATGCACTCATTGTCAACATCTTCACTACCAGAATCTTCACTACTTGAACCGGTACT
>JAITIZ010000223.1 GCA_031279215.1 Planctomycetaceae bacterium | reverse complement strand
ATAACTATTTACGTTATTCCAAACAATGATGCATTACCCGAAAATAACGAGACAGTTACAATAACAATTACCAATGCTTATGCTAATTCGTTGTATCCTTTCAACGCCGACGGTAGTGGAACATTTACAATTCAGGATGACGATAATTGGACGGTAACTATTAGTGGTGGAGGTAATTTGGAAGAAGTACCGGAAGACGACGGAGCAACATACCAAACCATTACAGTTATACGAACAGGAGGACAAGACAAGAGTTATCCGATTTATGTTACGATGAATATCACGGGTACAGCAGTTCTCGGTAACGATTATCAATTATATTTGGTCGAAAGCTCTACAGGTCAACATACACTTTTAAGTTCAACAACGATCACAATTCCAGTAAATAAAACATCAGTTGATCTTGCTATAGAGGTCATCGATGACAACTATGTTGAGAAGTTATATGAATCGTATTCGATTACGATTACTAGTGCAACTTATGGAAGTGTCCAATATTCGAAATCCGGTTCCGCGTCTGGAACGATTAAGGATAACGATAAACTAGCATTGGAGATGGTCTCGTTTACGAATAATTTAAACTTAATTTCCGATACGGAAGGTTCATTCGGTACGAGTTGGCAATCGGGACCGCATTGGATTAGTGAATATCAAAACCAAACGTTGCCGGTTGCCTATTCCAGCGGAAACAATAATAATATTTTGTCGTGTGTTGCATCAATTTCGGGACAAGTTGATCCTGTTATCTATGATTCTGTTGAAGTACGATTTACATGGTCTGGCGGTGGTACTTCCGAATGGGTTCGTTTTCTTGGTGATGGAAGTTATGCCGCCGAACTTTCTGAAACTTTTACAGAGTTGTTTGGTCAACAACAAGCGTATTATGAAGAAGATTCAACATTGACATGGGAGTTCAGGGTAGAGGACGAAGATCGCGGTACTTTGGGCGAGAGCATTAACCCGATTTATGTGACGTATAATGATCCGGTTGCCGGAACAACTCTTTATCATACGGTTGTCCATACGGGTTGTGTTGCGGCAAACGGTGTCGGCGGAACAGAGCAAATGGTATTCGAGACCGTATGGAATAAATTTCAATCGCTGTCAATTCCAAAAATCAATCTCGTTGGTGGTTCCATTGAAGAAGGTGAAACATTAACCTATTACGGAAAAGATTGTAGCGTATCAGAAGTAGATGCAATTAAATCAATCCTTCCGATAACAAGTGTTAATAATACAATTCAATCTCCTTCTCAATTTCCATCTTTAGCAAGACAATTTGCGAGAACGAATATAAGTACATTAACATGGACAACTCAGGGATTATTATTGAAAACAGATGGAACTTGTGGGGCATGGCAGGATTTTTTTTCTTGATGTTCTTCAATCTCAAGGAATAACCGCTTTAGGCAAGGGAATTACAATGACTAACACAAATAATGATACATTATTATTTAAGGTATTATCAACGGCGACAGGTCAAGGCGGTGTAAGTCCGAAAGAAAGTATTTGGGGAGATCATGCCGTTGTCGAATATGACGGAAAGATTTATGATCCGTCGTATGGTTTGGAATATGGCGATGTTGCCACAGCCTTAGAAGAATTCGTCATTGCAAGTATTGAAAGTATTGGACTATATAGAGACACGTTACAAGGCGAAGATTCTCAAGGTTATGGTTGGGTTTATGAAGTTCAAATAACAGGAGTATCAAATATTTCCGGATTTGCTAATTTATATTTTCAAATCAATTAAAAGGAGGACATATTATGAAAACAATTTATATTACATTTCTTATTGTCGGAATTTTGAATATGATAGGAAATCTGACCAAAGGAGGAGATACTTTGGAACAACCCCCAATCTATGTTGCTCAATTAAAGCAAATTGCAAAAAAAATGGAAGTTTTCCCTATTGATTTGATTGCCAGGCAAGGTCCCTTAACAAGTCCTTACAAAATGATTTATCATGAAGAATTAACAAGAGATGAATTTAGAACTTTCTATGATTTTTGTGAATTGGCTTTAAGTGCAACAGAAAAGGATATCGAAACATGCCTCGGCAAACTGGAAACTTTTTCTCCTAAAGAACAAGCACTACTGTTGACCATTATTTATGTTTACTCGTTTCCATGGTCTGATAAATTTCCTTCAGCTTTATTTAGACGGGATAATCAGAAGCAGGTTTTGAGTTGGTTATCATTAAATTATACAAATTTTAATACAGAAAACAGGCGATCTTGTAGTGTTCACACACGAACAAAATATCAATCACTCATAAAACGATTTGTTGATAATGATAAAATTGCTTTTTCAGAAGTTATTCTAAATTTTGATAAAAAAAATAACCATGAAAAGGAACGTACAGCGTTACGTAATGAGATGAAGGAAAAAGTGAGTGAAGAAAAAATGCGAGAGTATGGTTTAGACATAATTTCCCGTAAAGAATATTTTCTTTATTTGGAAAAAAAATATCCTCAGGAATATCAACAAAAGATTTCAGATATTTTATTTGTTTTTTATCCAGAAGATTACTTTCCCTCTTTAATAGCAAGTGGTGTTGGTCCTAAAAGCGGTAACGCCAGCGCAACTCCTAAAACAGTCGGACAGATAGCGCAACAATTATTGAGTTCATTGGAATCAACCAATGAATAACAAACAAAAATGTTTCATTAACAATTGTAATTTTTTTACGTACAATTTTATTTGTCAATCAAACTGATGGGGTTTGGCATGGAAGACGCAACAATCGGTGGAGGAATTATCAATAATGTTAATAGGACAGGAACGATAACAGGAATTATAGGTTCCTACATTTCGCATATACAAATACTTTATGAATATGCCGTTTTATGGTTACTTCGTTTCGAGTATGAATCTCACGTTAACCGCTAACTTTTTATAAAGCGTTTTGGCTGATTTTCACTGTAAGTCATTTTATCTATTAATATGTACATTTATTTAGGCAATAATGTTCCCTATAATTATGAATATAGAAAAAAAGCAACAGATACTTAAATTGCTGTTTATTACGGCATTGGTTACATCCATCATTGGTCCTTTTGCTCCAATCATCGGTATTGATATTGGAATGGGCGGTTATTTCCCTTGGGCGTTTCTTGTTTCCTGTTTTATTTATTGTTTAATTTTTTTGGTACCTTGTTTAGGGTTGCTCGCTAGTGTTTTCGTAATAATATACAGTAAACATTTTTTTAGAAAACTTGGTATTGTTTTTGCAATAATAAATACGATCACACTTGCAATTGTTTATAAGTTTATATGCTGACGATTGCCTAAAAAAATTGAAGAGTAGTGTACCTAAAACTGGACAGTTACACCGTTACCTCGAACACCTTTACGCAAACCATGTACACAGAAGCGAATAATTCTGTTACCGGAACAGCAACACTTCAAGCAATGCCGGTTTTGAACACTAACGCATCAGCAGGATATGATAGTGTTAAAATGAATGGTATTACATTTGGATTTACACCTTATACTCCGCAAACAGAATATATTGCTCCAATGCCAATTTCTGAAACAAATTGGAAAGAAAACGGTGTAGGTATCCGAAGGAATGGAGATTACGATAATGGTTCAACAACAGTTCGTGATTGGGCAATATCTAATCCGATTACAGGTGAAGATGACCTTATTCGCACAGATATTGATATTACGTCTGTTTCAGGAATAAGTTATGTTTTGAAAAAATCGTCAACAGATGTGGCAATGTGGGCAAGTAGTCTAAAAATGCGGTTCCAACAAAAAGTGAGTCGATAACCTTATAGCTATTTATTGTATAACAAGCAACTATTATGATACGAAAAATTTATGTTATTTTGACCCCTGTTGTTACTTGGTGTTTATTTCATGTATCAATTTACTTGGCATTCACCGGTAGATATAATAGCCTTGTATTATTACTCCTTGCAGTGAGTACAATAATGGCTACTTCTGGAATATTTTTATTCGTCCACTTATGGAAAAAAGAAAAATTAAAACGGAATTGGTTATGTTTTGGGGCATGTTTATTTGATATTGTATTGTTCCATAGTACTATATTATTTTTATTATTTGATACATTATTGGGTATTCTTAGCACAATAGACCTGTTCCGTAATGGACCAACCATCACATAACTACTTTCATACATTTTAATCTTGCATATTTGAAGGATAATAAGGATAAATAGAGAGAAGTTTATTCAGGATACAATTTTTTTACACAACTTTTAATGCATTGAGGTGATTTTTAAAAATAACCTTGATGAATCAACAAATCTTATTCACATAAAAATCGTACATAAAATTATTAAGTTTAAATAAATAACTTTTACATTTATTGTTCTTTTATTCACTTTTAACCATTTAACCACTAATTTACTATGTTAATGATTCGAGCGATTATTCGTCCTGAAAAGGTTGATGCGGTACTTGCGGCGTTGATGGCGGACGGTTTTCCGGCGGTTACAAAAATCAATGTTGCCGGTCGCGGGAAACAACGCGGTATCAAAATCGGTAACGTTACTTATGATGAAATTCCGAAAGTAATGTTACTCATGGTGATACAAAATAAAGACAAAGATTTTGTTGTCGGGAAAATTATGGAAGTTGCCCGAAGTTCCCAAGGTGCTTTCGGTGACGGTAAAATTTTCATTTCACCGGTTGATGAAGTTTATACGGTTAGTTCCGGTATTAAAGAAACAGAGGAGGCGTAACGATGAAAGAAGTTATGGCTATTATCCGTATCGATAAAATCAATAAAACCAAAGATGCTCTTTTGACAGCCGGAATCAGTTCGATCCATGTCAAAGATGTACTCGGTCGCGGAAAAGGTTACATTGATATTCTCCAGTCCGAAAATGTCGAAAGCCATTGGAAAGAGAAAATCGGTGAACTGGCACTCGTCGGAAGACTCGTGCCGAAACGGAAAATTTCAATGATCGTTCCCGATAAACTTGTACAGAAAGTCGTTAAAACAATTATCACCGCTAACCAAACCGGTAAAAGCGGTGACGGTAAAATTTTCGTTTTGCCGGTTTCTAACTCCATTCGGGTTCGCGACGGTCAATCCGGTGATGAAACATTGGATGAATAAAATCTTGATGTCCCTCGTACACTTATTGTTATTAATATCCCTAAAGTCATTTGTAACAGAATTACATTGGACAACAAAAAACAATTTTACTATACTAAACAAAAAATATGGAACTTTATCAATTATCTGTTCCCGGCGAGCAATTTCGGGAGGAAGTGGCGGATGCGTATTCGCCTAAACTTGGGAAGAAACGGAAAAGGCAGATTATCGTCAACAAGGTTGAAGAAGGCGATACGGTGCCTGAAATTCTGGCGAACACCCGAACCGCACCGGGAATTATCAGTATGCGCGGTTGTGCTTATGCCGGTTGTAAAGGTGTGGTGTTGGGACCGACGCGTGATATTTTGCAGATTACGCATGGTCCTATTGGTTGCGGTTTTTATAGTTGGCTGACTCGCCGTAACAAAACAAGACCCGCAACACCCGAAGCGGAAAATTATATGCAATACGCCATGTCCACTGATCTTCAGGAAGATGAAATTGTGTTTGGCGGTGAGAAAAAATTGATGGCGGCGATTGATGAAGCGGTGGCTCTGTTTCACCCGCGAGCCATCGGAATTTTTGCAACATGTCCGGTCGGATTGATCGGCGATGATGTTCATGCGGTGGCGCGTGCAGCAGAAGAAAAGTATCCCGGTGTTAATATTTTCGGTTTTTCGTGCGAAGGTTACAAAGGTGTTTCACAATCGGCTGGGCATCATATTGCGAACAATAAAGTGTTTACCGATGTTGTGGGACAAATTGACCAACCGAAAGAAGGGAAATTTCGTCTCAATATTTTGGGCGAGTATAATATCGGCGGCGACGCTTTTGAAATAGAACGAATTGCGGCGTTATGCGGTTTGACACTTCATTCTACTTTTTCCGGCAATTCTATTTATGACGAATTTGCGTCGGCGCATACGGCTGATCTCAATGTTGTCATGTGTCACCGTTCCATTAATTATCTGGCGGAAATGATGGAATTAAAGTACGGTATTCCTTGGTTCAAGGTGAATCTTGTCGGTGCGGAAGCAACTTCAAAATCGTTCCGAAAAATCGCCGCCTTTTTCAAAGACCCTGAATTGATTGAACGGACAGAACATGTTATTGAAACTGAAATGGAAATCGTGCAAAAAGTCCGCGACGAAATACGTCCGCGTTGTGAAGGTAAAACCGCTATCCTGTTTGTCGGCGGTTCACGGGCACATCATTATCAGGAATTATTGCGCGAAATTGGAGTGATTACCATTGCGGCTGGTTACGAATTTGCACACCGTGATGATTATGAAGGACGAAAAGTTTTACCGACAATTGTTGTTGATGCGGATTCCCGTAACATTGAAGAACTAACCGTTACTGCCGATGAAAACCGTTTTCGTCCCAGAATTTCCGAAGAAGAAAAAACCACGCGGGAATCGGAAGGGTTTACGTTCAGCGATTATCGCGGAATGATGCCGGAAATGCCGGCGGGAACATTGGTTATTGACGACTGTAACCATTATGAACTCGAAAAATTGATCGAATATTATCATCCCGATCTTGTTTGTGCCGGTATCAAAGAAAAGTATATCGTACAGAAACAGGGAATCCCGATGAAACAACTTCATAGTTACGATTATATGGGACCGTTTGCCGGTTTTCGCGGCGCGGTTAATTTTTATCGTGAAATTGACCGCCTGCTCAATTGTAATGCCTTCAAGTTTGCAAAGGCTCCTTGGGATGAATCGCCGGAACTAACCGCAACCTATGGATTCGTAACAAGTGAGTAACGGGCATGAAAATTTATCGGCGGGATTTACTCCGCGCTAACAATTTAATTCCGTGCAACAAGATTACGGAGCAAGCCCGTACCCTTGAAAGTTTTTTATTAAACATTAAACACTAAACACAAATTACAATAACCATGTTATTACGACATACTCCACCGGGTTTTTCTGAACGAAAAGCTCTTACCATCAATCCGGCAAAAACTTGTCAACCGATTGGAGCCATGTATGCGGCTCTTGGTCTTCACAATTGTATGCCGCATAGTCACGGTTCACAAGGTTGTTGCGCTTATCACCGCAGCAGTCTGACACGGCATTACAATGATCCGATTATGGCAACGACTTCATCATTTTCGGAAGGTTCCTCTGTTTTCGGCGGACAGGCCAATTTGCTGGAGGCGTTTACGAATATTTTTACGTTGTACAATCCCGATATTATTGCGGTTAATACTACATGCCTTTCGGAAGTGATTGGTGATGATCTTGTACAGATAATCAAAAAAGCCTACGAAGACAAAAAAATTCCTGACGGCAAAATTGTTATTCATGCCAATACGCCTTCGTTTACCGGTTCACATATTACCGGTTACGCTAATATGGCAACGGCAATGGTAAAATATTTTTCCCAACATACCGGTAAACGAAACGGAAAAATTACGTTAATTCCCTCATTTATAGAACCGAGCGATATGACTGAAATCAAACATATTGCTACGGAAATGGGAATTAAGTACATTATGTTTCCTGATACTAGTGATGTGGTGAACAGTCCGATGGACGGACATTTCCGCATGTATCCGAAAGGCGGTTGTCCGAAGGAAAGTGTAACAGCGTCGGGAGATTCCAATGCGGTTATTGCTATCGGCAGGCTTGGAGCAATGCCCGCTGCACGGCTGTTGGATACACAATGTAAAGTACCGGTTCATGTCCTTGATTTGCCTATCGGAATTACCGCAACAGATATTTTTGTCGATACGTTACGTAGAATTGCCGGTGTTGCGGTTCCCGAATCGTTACGGAAAGAACGCGGTCAGTTGGTCGATATTCTTTGTGACATGAATCAATATACTTACGGCAAAAAAGTGTCTCTGCTCGGCGATCCCGATATATTGTTGTCGATGGTACAATTTTGTAAGGATGCCGGAATGGAAGTCCTGCACGTTTTAACCGGTACACCGCCGGGAAAAGTGAAACTTGAAGATCGTGTCCGTGAATTGTACGGAAATAAGGTTGTTGTCAAAGCCGGTTTGCAATGCGATATGTTTATGTTTCATCAACTCGTTCAGGAAAACCGTCCCGATCTGATTATGGGTAACACTTATTGTAAATACATCTGCCGTGATATGGATATTCCGCTTTTACGTATCGGTTATCCGATTTATGACCGTATCGGTCAATCGTATGTTCCGATTACGGGTTATCGCGGCGGAATGCATCTGTTACTTAAAATTCTTTCAATGTTCATGGATCGCCAAGACCGCGACGCCGAAGAAGAAAATGTTGAACTAATTATGTAACTGTTTCAACGTAAAATTATGAATACAAGAAGTATATCTCTGATTGTGTTATTGGATTATTACGGTTTTCCGCTATCGGGACATTCGCAAACATATTTTCCGCAACCCGGACAACCGGAACCGTATTTTTCTGTTACGGCTTGAGTAAGGTCAATCTCCAAAACATTGGCAATAGTGGTCAGCCAAGCCAATACATCGGCAAATTCGCCGCGAAGTTCTTCCTTCGTTCCACTCCGAACTGCCGACGCCAATTCACCAACTTCCTCCATAAACCAAAGGAATGTTCCCGTTGCGCCGCGTTCATGGTCTTTTTCATAATACATGTTACGGATTAACCCTTGAAAATCCCGAAACGAAATTTCTTGTAATCCCTTCTCATTTTTATTGTTCATCTGTAATATTTCAGTAACGCATAACTTGAGTTTGCCTTGAAAACAATATTGTTCTGTCTGCAATCGTATTCGCAAAATCCAACCTTACCGATACAAAAATATTCAAACCGGCTTAAAACCGCCAAGATTATTCCGGTTGAACATCAGAAGAAGGTTGTTTGGAATCGCTTGTTGATGTTGATTTTCCAGCGGAAAGAACAACCTGACTCGGTCGAACAACCCGATCAAACAACCGGAAACCGGTTTGCACTTCTTCAATCACCGTATTGACCGGATGTTCGTTGTTGGGAATTTTCGCAACAGAGGCATGGAAGTTCGGATCAAACGCTTTATATTTTGCGTCAATTTTTTCACAATGGAATCGGGTTAGAATGTCAAGAAATTGTTGATACACTAATTGAACGCCTTCAACAAGCGATTCAAGATGATGCGTTTTATCAACCGCTTCCAACGCACGGCCAATATTGTCCCAAACAGAAAGTAATTCCCGCATTAAATCAAGATTGGCGTATTTCCGTTCTTCGGCGGCTTGCCGGTTGGTTCGCGCACGAAAATTTTCCAAATCCGCCAGAGCACGAAGTGATCGGTTCTTCGCCTCGTCAAGATCAATACGAAGTTGTTCCAACTCGGAAAGCGATTCACTTTCGTGTTGGTCTTCATTCGGTTCGGTTTCCGGATCATTAATTAAATCAACCGGATCACTGACTAAATCGATATGTTCATCCGTCATAGTCATTCTTTATCTTTTTTTTCGTTGTTTTCTTTTTTTTCGTTAAAAAATTCTGAAACGAAATCACTGAGTTTACTGAAAAAATTCTTACGTTCCGGCAAAAGGTGTTCCCCTTCCAAGTCCGCAAGTTTACGAAGTAATTCTTTATGTTCCGGTTTTAGTTTTCGCGGAACTTCAATATAAACCTGAATCAACAAGTCACCGGCAATATTCCGGCGCGGCACCGGCATTCCGCGACCGCGTAACGTTATCACATCATTGTTTTGCGTACCGGACGGAATCGGCACTTTTTCTGTACCGTCCAATGTCGGCACTTCGATTTCCGCACCCAAAGCCGCTTGAGCGTAACCAATAGGAACACGGCAAATCAAATGTTGTCCGTCACGCTGGAACAACGGATGAGGTTTGACTGTTACGAAAACATAGCAATCGCCCGGCGGTCCGCCTTCGGGACTCTTTTCGCCTTCACCTTGTAATCGTAACCGTGTTCCGGTATCCACACCGGCAGGAATTTTGATTTCCCGTTTAACTGTCCTTGGAATTAAACCGCTTCCCCGACAATCAGAACACGGATCGGTAATAATCGAACCGGCTCCACGACATCGAGGACAAGTTGTTTGAATGGAAAAAAAACCGGTCGATTGAGTGATTCGTCCTTGTCCGCCGCAATAAGGACAACGTTCCGGCACTTTACCCGGTTTGGAACCCGTACCATTACAGGTTGAACAAGTTTCATGCCGACGAAACGTAATTTCTTTTGTAATACCGCGTGCCGCCTCATGTAAATCAATCGTTAAATCGCAACGAATATCATTACCCGCCGCAGCCTGCCGACCACGTCCTCCGCCGAAAAATTGTCCCAAAATAGAATCGCCAAACAAATCACCAAATGCACCGAAAATATCATTAACGTCGCGAAATTGCGAACCGCCGCCGTTAGCATCAAGTCCCGCATGACCATATTGATCGTAAATCGCACGCTTTTCGTCATTGCTAAGAACTTCATAAGCAGTTGCACAAAGTTTAAATTGCTCAACAGCTTGAGCATCGCCCGGATTACGATCTGGATGATATTTCATCGCCAGTTTGCGGTAAGCACCGGAAATCGCATCTTTACTCGCGTTTTTCGAAACTCCAAGAACTTCGTAATAATCAGGCTTAGACATGAAATTTTCTACTAATTATGTAACCGTATAAATATTTTATTTTATTATTAAAACGAATATCTGAATAATAGTCTGTTAATTACCTGAGCCAATTTATAAATTTCTCCAAAAGTCGGCGGTTCTCCCGATTTGAATGTCCAATATCGTCCATGCGCAAGCCAATGCCGGAATTTAAAAAACTGCTTGAGATAATTAACAATACTCTTTTTAACAGATTGATCCACCAATAATTGTTCAAAAAGTTCATTGAGACTAATTCGGTCAATGGACATTCCTTCAAATGTTTGTACTATTTTACGAACCGCTTTCGCTCTCGGAGTTCTGGGACGTTTGCGGCAACAATAATCACAATCAATACGAAATGCCGCTTCTATTGCGGCAAGCAATGTTAAACACGCATCATATTCGGCTTCTCTAATATGTTCAACCAATTGTTCTTGTATTTCAGTTTCGGAAAATCCGGTAAAATATTCATTTTTTGGAACAAAAAAATCTTTTAACGCATATTTTCGTTCTTCAAATATTCGGCTGATTTCATCAAAGGCACGATGTTTACCGGATTTAGATAATTGACTAACCACCTAATACCTCCTGAAGTGCGCCTAAAAAATGTTCTTCGTCCAATTCAATATAACGTATATTCGGCGGATCCGTAATTATTTTCCAAACATAATTTCGTGGTCGAGTTATCCGTTTTCCGATTCTTTTTTTATCTTCCTTATTAAAAGTTATTGCTGCAAATATTTTCGGTTCTTTGGCAGTTTGATCCACTAGAATAATCCTTTTTGTTTCCAGATAACTTTTCAAATCAACTCGTCCAGGTGTACCGATAATATTGGTTCCAATAGGAACAAGCGATGCCTGTTTTCCTAAAATATCAATTTTCAAAAGAGGTGCCTCATAATTACCGACATATTTTTCATTTACGATAACAATTTCTTCCGACAATTGAACCGTGTCCGAAAATTCTTTAAGATAAGACCGAATCTGTTCGTATAATTGTTTGACTCTATCAAGATATTTATTTTTACGCCCAACCCAATCAAATTCTTTCTGATGAGTGTGATCCTCAATACCTTTCTTAATAAATTCTTTAAAAGCCGTTTTACTCATTTATTATCTTTCCTATTTTACATGAAAAAATAATCTCATCAGGTTGAATTTTTAATTCCTCAACGTTAATTTCCATAATCAATCCTCTAAAAGTTTCAATAGTTATCGTGTCGAATATTGTGCTTCTAAAAATTGTTCTAAAAAACGATATGTTGAAAAATCAAGGAGTTCATAAATACAGTTTTAATAATTTGAAAAATATACCGCACAACATTTTCATGCTGTGCGGTTGAAACGTTGATCTATTGATGTGATTATATAACCGCACCGTAGATATCGTTTTTGTCTTCTTTTTTGTAATCGGTAACGAGCGTTTCGGTTGTCAACATCAACCCTGAAATACTTGCGGCATTGGTCAACGCAGTACGAACCACTTTGAGCGGATCGATAATTCCTGCTTTGAACATATCCACATATTTTCCGGCGTTGGCGTCGTAACCGGTGTTCGTCTGTTTTTGTAACACTTCGTCGGCAATCACGGATCCGTCAAGACCGCAGTTTTCGGCAATCTGAATCATTGGTTTTGCCAAAACGCGCAACACAATATCAACACCGACTTTTTCATCGCCCTTAACCGCAGCACGTACTTTTTCAACGGCTTCTTTACAACGGAGCAACGCAACACCGCCGCCGGGTAAAATACCTTCTTGGGCTGCTGCACGGGTTGCGTGAAGAGCGTCTTCAATTCGGGCTTTTTTCTGTTTCATTTCGGCTTCAGTACTCGCTCCGACTTGAATAACCGCAACACCGCCGCTCAGTTTCGCAAGACGTTCCTGAAATTTTTCACGATCATAATCGCTTTCAGTTGTTTCGATTTGTTTTTTCAACAAATCAATCCGGGCTTTCAGTTCGTCTTTCTTTCCTCCGCCTTTGACGATAACCGTTGTATCTTTATCGACCGTAATTTGTTGCGCTTTACCGAGTTGTTCCAGCGTAACATTTTCGAGTTTGATGCCCAAGTCTTCACTAATCACCACTCCGCCGGTTAGAACAGCAATATCTTGTAACATTGCCTTACGGCGGTCACCGAAACCAGGGGCTTTGACGGCGGCGACATTGAGAACTCCACGCAATTTGTTGACAACAAGCATGGTCATTGCTTCGTTATCGACATCTTCGGCAATAATCAAAAGCGGTTTCATTGATTGCGAAACTTTTTCGAGTAACGGAATCAACTCACGGATATTACTGATCTTTTTTTCGTGCAATAAGATCAGTGCGTTTTCCAGAACACAATTCATCTTACTCGTATCGTTAATAAAATACGGCGAGACATAACCTTTATCGAATTGCATTCCTTCGACAACCTCATAAGTTGTTTCGGCTGTTTTTCCTTCCTCAACTGTGATTACGCCGTCGTTTCCGACTGCTTCCATTGCTTCGGCGAGGAGATTACCGATTTCCGTATCGTTATTAGCGGAGATCGCACCGACATTAGCGATTTCCTGTTTTGTTGTAACCGCTTTGGTGAGCGAGGCGAGTTGTTCAACCGCAGCGTCCACCGCTTTATCAATACCGCGCCGCAGTGCGGTCGGATTTGCTCCGGCGGCGATATTTTTGAGACCTTCTTTGAAAATAGCGCGGGCAAGAACGGTTGCTGTTGTGGTTCCGTCTCCAGCCTGATCGGAAGTTTTTGACGCAACTTCATTGACCAGTTTCGCACCCATATTTTCAAAAGGGTCTTCCAATTCAATTTCTTTACTGACACTAACACCGTCTTTAGTAACGGTGGGACCGCCGTAAGATTTGTTCAAAATAACGTTACGACCAGTCGGTCCCATTGTTACGGCGACGACATCCGCCAGTTTATTAACGCCGTCCAGAATTTTCTTTCGGGCTTCGTCACTGAAAATAAGTTGTTTTGCCATATATTTGTTAATAGTGAATAGTTATTGTTAATTTAATAGTAAAATAGTTTGTAACAACAATCAACAGTGAATAGTAAATAGTATTGCCGACAACGTTAATTTTGTGCCGCTATCTACTATTCACGATCAACGCGTCACTACTTAACAACTTTAGCGAGAACATCGGATTCACGCAATATTTTAATTTCCTGTCCATCAATTTCGATGTCACTACCGGAATATTTACCGTAAATGACTTCATCGCCGATGGCAACACTTAACACCGCGCGTTCACCGGAATCCAACAATTTGCCGGGTCCCACCGCGATAACAGTTCCGCGTTGCGGTTTTTCTTTAGCGGTGTCTGGAAGGAAGAGACCGCCCGCAGTTTTTTCTTCTGCCTCAACTGGTTGAACGACAATACGATCATCCAACGGTTTCAGGTTAATTTTTTTACTCATGTTTAGTTCCTTTCGAAATATATTTAATTGTTTGTTAAATTGGTTATTGATGATTGAAAATCGGTGATGATGTTTTTAACGTTTAAGTTTTTTGTAAACAACATTGTTGATTTTCAGATATCAATGTTTGGTTATTGAGATATTTAGAAGTTTCGATATTTAGTGTTTTAAAAACCCATGCCGCCCATTCCGCCCATGCCTCCCATTCCCATTCCTCCCATACCTCCTCCCATGCCGTCCATTCCGGCACCTGGCGGCGGACCGGCGGGTTCATCTTTGGGAATATCGGTGATGGTACAAGAAGTTGTCAGGAGTAATCCGGCAACACTGGCGGCATTAGTCAACGCTGTTTTAACGACTTTTGCCGGATCAACAATTCCGGCTTCGAACAAGTCGCCGTAAACATTTTTATCAGCGTCGTAACCATCATTTTTGCCTTTCATTTGACGAATCCGATTAACAACAACCGCTCCGTCAATTCCGGCATTTTCCGCAATACCGCGCACGGGAGTATCGAGGATTTTCTTAATAATTTGGACACCGAACTTTTCGTCTCCAACGGCTTCGACTTTTTCGAGAGCCTTTTCGCTTCGGAGTAACGCAACACCGCCGCCGGGAACAATTCCTTCTTCGAGAGCGGCTCTTGTTGCGGCACGGGCATCTTCGTAGAGATATTTACGTTCTTTGAGTTCGGTTTCGGTGGCGGCACCGACATTGATTTGGGCAACACCTCCGGCAAGTTTGGCGAGCCGTTCCTGTAACTTCTCTTTGTCATAGGAACTGGTTGTTGTTTCGATTTCGCGTTTAATTGCCGCAACACGCCCATCAATTTCGACTTTTTTTCCGGCTCCGCCGACCATTGTGGTATTCTCTGACGTTACCGTAATTTTTTTGCAACGCCCAAGATCACTCAACTTCACCGCATCCAGTTGAACGCCGAGATCTTTGTAAATGGCGGTAGCAGCAGTCAAAATTGCAATATCGCCTAACATTGCTTTGCGGCGGTCACCGTAACCGGGAGCCTTAACCGCGCACACATTCAAGAGACCGCGAAGTTTGTTGACAACAAGCGTTGCAAGAGCCTCACCTTCAATATCTTCGGCAATAATGAGAAGCGGTTTACTTTGTTTTGAAACAGCTTCGAGTAATGGAATTAACTGTTTGGCATTCGAGATTTTTTCTTCGTGAACCAAAACGAGTGCATCTTCGAGTTCGACGGTTTGGTCGTCGGGATTAGTTACGAAATGCGGGGAAAGAAAACCGCGATCAAACTGCATTCCTTCAACAACTTCGACGTATGTTTCGGATTGTTTACCTTCTTCGACGGTGATAACACCGTCTTTACCGACTTTGACGAATGCTTCGGCTAAAATTTTACCGATAGCGGGGTCATTATTTCCGGCGATGGCGGCGACTTGTTCGATTTCTTTTTTATTTTTTTCACTGACGGGTGTTGCGAGTTTTGAAACAGTCTCGCAAACGGCGGCGGCACCTTTAGCGATACCGCGTGAGAGAGCCATTGGGTCAGCTCCGGCGGCGACCATTTTGAGACCTTCGAGGTAAATTGCTTCGGCAAGTACGGTTGCGGTGGTAGTTCCGTCACCGGCGATGGTATTTGTTTTTGAAGCAGCTTCTTTAACGATTTGGGCACCCATATTTTCTTCGGGATCATTCAGCGTGATTTCTTCTGCGACAGTCACGCCATCCTTTGTAACTTTTGGTGCGCCCCAACCTTTATCGAGAACAGCATTTCGACCTCGTGGTCCCAAGGTGCTTTTAACAGCCCGGGCTAATTTAGAGACGCCGACAGCCAATGGCTGACGGGCGGCGTCATCAAACGACATTTTCTTGGACACGTTCTGTAACTCCTTTGTTTGAAGGGATCAGATAACAGGGGACGGAGAAGCACGGGCAAACAAATTATTTCATTCCCGTTTCGTTTTCCTCCACTCTGGCAGTACATACAATTTTATCCGTCAATAAATGCAATTTCTATGCCAAAGATCAATTCGTCCAAACTCCAATAAAAACAAGAACTTTCGTTTTTCAAAAAAACAAAACACCTGCCAATTTGACAGTTTGACCGGAAAATTAGAAAACGGGGCATCTCTAACTCTATCCTAATTATATAACCTAATTATATAAATTGGTCACTTTAGGAACGCACAGATGTTCCGTCTGCATAGAACTACGGTTATTGCGGGCGAGACGCACCCGCATTCCTAAAAAAGACCAATTTGTTACTGTTCAAAGTATATTGCTTTTTTGCACGTGTTTTTTGCTTTCAGACGGCAGGCTTTGTAACAGTCTCTTTATATTAACGAGAACATAATTGAAATCGTCCGCAGATTACGCAGATTTTCGCAGATTATTTTAAAAAGATTTTTGAAAATAATTTTTTTGGTCATATTTTCGTGGTATTTCCTTAATCTCTTATGGTAACTTCTAAAAAGTAATATTAGGAGGAACGCAGGCGTCTCGCCTGCACTGTTTTTTTACAAAAAACGCCTAAATATGCGGTCGAGACGACCGCGTTCCTTCTAACAATAAATTTTTTACATTAGGTTTTTAGAAGTTCCCAAAAATAACCAATTAATCAAAAAATATCTTTTAATATCTTGTTATAAAAGAACTTATACAAGATTACCCTCCCCCACTATACAATTGCCGAAATTGTGGGAAAATAGGAACTTCCTTAAATAATTTTTGTTAATTATTCCATAAAACGGAAATCAGACGAATGCTCAACTTAAAAGAACCCAAAACGGAAAAGAACTATTTCGTTACCGAAAACATGTCAGCAATCGAAAAACTTCGTAATATCGGAATTTCAGCACATATTGATTC
This sequence comes from Planctomycetaceae bacterium, assembly GCA_031279215.1. Classification (GTDB taxonomy): domain Bacteria; phylum Planctomycetota; class Planctomycetia; order Pirellulales; family Thermoguttaceae; genus WRKP01. The sequence continues at coordinate 8,617 of JAITIZ010000223.1, read as the reverse complement.
CGGCAAAACCACTCTTAGTGAACGTATTCTGTTTTACACCGGTAAATCTTACAAAATCGGCGAAGTTCACGACGGCAGCGCAACAATGGATCACATGGAACTCGAACAAGAACGCGGTATCACCATCACCAGCGCAGCAACCAGTGTTGAATGGAATGAGCATTTTATTAACCTGATTGATACCCCGGGACATGTTGATTTTACTGTTGAAGTTGAACGCAGTTTGCGCGTATTGGATGGAGCTGTTCTTGTTCTTTGTTCGGTTGGCGGAGTGCAGGCACAGTCCATAACAATTGACCGCCAAATGAAACGTTATCACGTTCCTCGTCTCGCATTAGTCAACAAAATGGATCGAATCGGCGCCAATCCGTACCGCGTCGTTAAACAACTCAAAGAAAAACTCGATTGCGACGCCGTCCTAATGCAAATTCCCATCGGTAAAGAAACTAATTTTGAAGGAGTTATCGATTTAATCGAACAGAAAGCAATTTACTTTGACGGCGAACAAGGTGAAAAAATCCGTTACGAAACAATTCCAAAAGAATTGGAAACAGACGCCCAAAACGCCCGTCAACATTTGTTTGAAGCATTGGCAATGTTCAGCGATGAACTGATGGAACTACTTCTCGAAGAAAAAGAACCGCCTCTGGAAATGATTCATCATCTTGTTCGGAATGCAGTTTGGTCACAGCAATTAACTCCGGTGTTTTTGGCAACCGCCTATAAAAATAAAGGTGTTCAACCTTTACTCGATGCAATTGGTCGTTATCTTCCTTCACCATTGGACAGTGATAATTATGCGTGGAAATATGGTTTTGACCAAAAAGACGATAACGCCCGAATATTACTCAAATCCGATCCCAAAGCTCCAGCAGTAGCAATGGCGTTTAAAATTGTTGAAGACCCCTACGGAACATTAACATTTATGCGGGTCTATCAAGGTTCTCTCAATAAAGGCGAAACTTATTACAACCAACGAACCGGTGAAAAAGAACGAATTAGCCGTATCTTCCGAATGCACGCCGATAGCCGTGAAGAAATTGAAATCGCCGAAGCCGGTGATATTGTTGCGGTAATTGGGATTGATTGTTCCAGCGGTGATACATTTTCGTCCGAAAAAGATTTTTGCACATTGGAATCAATGTACGTTCCCGAACCGGTTATTCAAATCGCTATTAAATCAAAAACAACAAAAGACGCTGACCGTCTCAGTAAAGCCTTGTACCGGTTTCGTAAAGAAGACCCAACTCTTTCTATTTCAACCGATCCGGAAAGCGGTGAAACATTAATGGCCGGTATGGGAGAACTCCATCTTGATGTTTATGTGGAACGCATTCGCCGTGAATACAAAGTCGAAGTCGAAACTTCACCGCCAAAAGTAAATTACCGCGAAGCACCAACAGTTGCGGTTGATTTCGATGTGAAACACAAAAAACAGTCCGGAGGAAGCGGTCAGTATGCCCACATCGTCGGACACATGAAACCAATCCCCGAAAATATCGAAACATCAGAAACTTTTTTATTTGAAGAAAAAATCGTCGGCGGTACTATTCCATCCAATTATATTCCGGCAATTGAAAAAGGATTTCGCAGTTCCTTGGAAAAAGGACCGCTTGCCGGATTTCCTGTGGTTGGTCTGAGTGTTTTAGTGAACGATGGTTCTTTTCACTCGGTAGATAGTTCCGATTTAGCGTTCCGAATTTGTGCGCAAACAGCGTTACGGGAAACTTTTCCGCGAATGAAACCGACTTTGCTGGAACCGGTAATGCGGTTGGAAATTGAGTGTCCGAGTCAGTTTCAGGGAAATGTTGTTGGTGACTTAAATTCACGGCGAGGTCTGATCAATGTTACCGAAACAATCGGAGTATCCACCCGAATTGAAGGTGAAATTCCCCTCGCCGAAACCTTTGGATATTCAACGACGCTCCGAAGTATGACCCAAGGACAAGGAACCTTCTCAATGGAATTTCTAAAATACAAAAAAGTTCCAAACTCCATCCAAGAAACAATCATCAAAGAACGGAAATCTGTTTATAGTTAATAGTTAATAGTTAATAGTGAATAGTTAATAGTGTCGCAAGCGGATTATTATCACAAAGGTAATAACTTCGTTTGCGATATTATTCACTATTTATTATTTATTATTCATTATTCATTATTTACTATTAACTATTCACTATTCACTATTCACTAATGCAATGAACAATCCGGCACAAATTGGGCAATATCGTTGTGGAAAAGGCGAAAAACTTCTTTTGATTGCCGGACCTTGTACTCTTCAAGAGGAATTTAATAAAATTATTGCGGAAACATTGATTCGGGTTAGGGATCGTTTGCCAATCAATGTGATTTTCAAAGGTTCATTCGACAAAGCAAACCGAACAAGTATTGATGCTTATCGTGGTGTTGGGATGGAGCGCGGGCTTGCAATACTTAACGAGATTAAACATCAAACGGGTTTACCGGTAACAACCGATATTCACGAATCCTATCAGGCAATACCGGTTGCTCAAGTTTGCGATCTTCTTCAAATTCCTGCTTTTCTGGCACGGCAAACAGATTTATTGGTATCGGCAGCACACACCGGTCGGGCTGTCCATGTTAAAAAAGGTCAATTTCTTGCCCCATCGGATATGCAAAATGTTGTCCGAAAATTGGAATCCTCTGGTTGTCAAAATATTTTACTTTGTGAACGCGGAACATTTTTTGGTTATGGTCGATTGGTGAATGACATGCAATCACTTGTATTGATGCGGGATTTTGGGGTTCCGGTTTGTTTTGATGCAACACACAGTGTTCAGGAGCCGGGCGGTCTTGGTTCCGCAACCGGCGGTAACCGCAGAATGATTGAACCTTTGGCAAGAGCAGCTATTGCGGTTGGGGTTGACGCTTTGTTTCTCGAAACCCACCCCGAACCCAATAAATCCCCAAGTGATGGAGCAAACATGTTGCCACTGGACCAACTCGAAAATTTTCTACAACATCTCTTAAAAATCCGTGAAGCCGCCCAATTATAAAATGATAAAACAAACTAACCTCGTCGTTGAGATGTTGATATTACTCTATCTGTTATAAATTGGGTAATATACTCATCACACTTTAAATTTCGGTTTTTATTACAAAAGAGCTGTTTCCCCGAATCGCCCTATAATAGTTGAGAGTGGAAAGTTGAGAGTGGATAGTGTCGCATGCGGAATTATTGCCGTTTTGGTAGTAATCCGCTTGCGACACTATTAACTATTAACTATTCACTATTAACTATTAACTAAATATGTTGCCCTTTCCGGGCGTTGGGGCGGGAGGGGGAACTAAAACCCACCCCGTTGGGGCGGGCTATAATACTGACGCCCCTAGCGGGGCTAAGATAAAAAATAAAAATTCCACTGATATATTACTTTTTTTCTAAAATTCCGCTTAAAATCTGGAATAAAAAAACAAATCATTGTAGGGAACTTCTAAAAACTAATATTAGGAGGAACACAGGCGTCTCGCCTGCACTTTTTACAGGCAATGTGCAGTCGAGACGACTGCGTTCCTGATGTTTTTAGAAGTTCCCATTAGGAGGAACGCAGGCGTCTCGCCTGCACTTTTTACAAGCAATGTGCAGTCGAGACGACAGCGTTCCTGATGTTTTTAGAAGTTCCCTGTAAAATAAAACCTCGAACTTGAAAAAACACCCGTAGAATTTATAAATTTTGCCGTAGAATTTGTAAATTTTGCCGTAGAATTTGTAAATTTTATCGTAGAATTTGTAAATTTTGCCGTAGAATTTATAAATTTTGCCGTAGAATTTATAAATTTTGCCGTGAAATTTATAAATTTTGCCGTGAAATTTATAAATACGGCGGGGTTCATCCTGCACTTTGTGCCTAAAATTCAACAGTGCGGGGCAAGCCCATGCCGTTAACTCTTGGTAAATTTTGAGTTTTTAGAAGGTTCCCATAAGAGATCAAGGAAATTTCACGGAAATATTACCAAAATTCATTTCGCCGTAAATCACTGGATGAGATATTCATTGCAAAAACTGAAGGCGGAATTTCATCACAAAGACTTCGTAACATATCCGGTATTTTCAATGTATCGAGGGATTCTATTCCGTGATGATCTTGTCGTGCGAAAACCAAAAAACGGCAATTGTGAAACGCAATCAACCGCAAAACATCATGCAATTGATGAATACTTTCATGGTAAAACCGCAAATCGGCAAACCGGCACAGAGTGTCTGCTCCCACAATAAAAGTTGTTCCGTTAAAAATATCTGATTTATCTTCAAAAAGCGGAGTTTGCGTAAACCACACAGCTTGTTCGGGGCGTATGTTTTCAATTGCTTTGAGTCGATATTCCAGTTCAATATAGTCTAACGGCGGTTTGTCAACATTTTGAATGGAAATCTCCAACGCCGCACGGCTTCCCAAACGATGTTCGGCAATATCAATCATTTCCGCATGACCTTTGTGAATCGGATTAAAAGAACCTGGGAAAATGGCTTGTGTCCATTCCATTTTTTTCCGAGCATGGCTGTATGTTTGCGGTTGTACTTTTTTTGAGTCTAAAACATTTTTCCGTAACTCAAAATGCCGAATCGTTCCGTTTTTCCAGAGAACTGCTTGAATGTTGCCAAAAAATAATTCCACTAATGGAGGTGATCCGACGGTTTGTTTCCCGACAATGATTTCGTTCGGTTTCAAGTGAAGCGGTAGAAATTCCCGAATAGGAAATGTATCTGTTGTTCCGATTCCAAAGGTGTTACAAAGTGAATGGTCAGTTATTGTTTCCTTTGTTGTTGTTGTTGTTGTTGGCGGCGGTGATGATGATTCTGATGGTGGTGATTGTATTGACGAAGGTGTTGGTAACAATGTTGGTGATTGTGTTTCGTACCGGGTTGTTTCGATGGCATTGAGAATTGTGTCGGCGAGTAAACGTTCTTCATCTTGCCGTGTTCGGGCATCTTTCGTCAGTTGAAGTGAAAAAACAATAGTACGGCGAAGTGTTTGTGTTGCAATATGAAACCGGTACTCTCCTTTTTTATTTCGGTTTGTTACCAGCGAGGCCGTACAACCAATTCCAATCAAATTGATATAATCATTCAGATCTTCTTCCTCTATTGTCTCCGTAACATTTTTTACATAAAACCGTGTATTATCAATATGTGAAACATCAATTGATCGGGCAGGAAATATTCTATCAACAAAAGGATTTTTGGTTTTTCCAGCGCGGAGAACCCGAATACCGCGATGAAATGCAGTCATTGCCATATACCGGGCGGTTCGTTGGCAACAATATTGTTCAGGAATTCGCCCGATATATTGATTGAGTGATTCTTCCGAGTAAGGAACAGAAGCTTCGATTAAAGTGCGTGAGGCTCCGGGAACCGTCAAAAGATCGCCCAAAACAAGAGAACCGCCGCCCGAAAGTGCTAAAACAAGTTCGGTCGGAGAATTATGAAACGATTGAATCAGTTTAATACGTGTTTCTAAATTTGCATCCATTGAATCAAAATGATAGTGAATAGTTAATAGGAAATAGTGAATAGTTAATAGTTAATAGTGAATAGTTAATAGTTGACGCAAGCGGAATTATTGCCGTTTGACTAGTAATCCGCATGCGGCACTATTAACTATTCACTATTAACTATTAACTATTAACTACACTATATTTTTTACTAACATTGAAAAAAAACATTAAGTTTAATATACTTTATCGTAAATATTGTCTGTATTTTTTTATTTTAACCGTAAAAATTACACAAAAAACTCATACGGCAAACACACTTCCCAATCGTTTAATTATTGTAATATATCAGTAAAGCAGAGACGCAATGTATTGCGTCTCTACAAACCTGAAATATTATTACTATATTTTATATTTACGAGAGACAATTCTATTACGCGGGATGACATTCACAACATTTTCTTTTTTTCTTGGGGGTCTTATAACAGCGGTTATTCCGGTATTGTTACATCTTTTGATGCGCGGTAAACCGAAACGGATTGAATTTCCGGCTCTTTTGTTTGTTCGTAAACATTTGGAAACATATCGCCGATATTATCAGCTTAAACATATTATTTTACTTATTTTTCGGATTCTTATTCTTATTTTATTGGGGTTGGCATTGTCGCGTCCAATACTTAAACTTGCGGACTGGTTTCCGGGTATCAATATTTCAAAAGATCGGGAAGGTCAACAAAATTTTGTAAGTTCATTAGCTGTATCGCTTAGCAGTCAGGATGCACCGATTGCGGCGGCGGTGGTGATTGATTCTTCTCTTCGCATGGAATATGTTTCGGAAAATCAATCGCGTTTTGAAGCGGCAAAAGATTTTTCACGCTGGATTCTCAAACAACTTCCGCAAGGCAGTAATATTGCGATTCTTTCTTCGGATCGGGAACGGGCGGTTTTTCAGGTTGATCGGCTTGCCGCCGAAGAAAAAATCAACCGGCTCCCCATAACTCCATTGGGGCGTCCTATTACCGAAACGGTTCAGGAGGCTCTTATTTTACTCAGTGAAAGTGAATTTGAACAGCGGGAACTCTATCTCCTCTCCGACCTTTCGCAACCAGGTTGGTCTGAATCGTCGGCTCCCTTATTGCAAAATCTCATCGAAAAAATGAAACCGAAAAACAGTTTTCTAAGGGGAACAAACAAAGAGTTAGGATTTTTTGTTATTGATATTTCGGCAGAACAACCGGTCAATTCCTCTGTTGAACAATTTACATTGGTTCCAGAAGTTGTTACGGCACACACTCCAATCCGAATTGATTTGGAATTATCTCATCTCGGACCGGCACAGAAAAAAACGGTTGAGTTATTGTTTGTTGATCAGGAAAAACCGGATCATGAAACAGTTCGGGCTTCAAAATCGGTTGACTTTTCCGGCGGTGAATCGCGTAGTCTTCTTTCTTTTTTGCTTTCGGGTTTTGATTCGGGAACCTATCAGGGGCAATGCCGTTTTACGGTTCCCGATGCTTTGCCGATTGACGATCAGGCGCGGTTCACAATTCATGTACAATTACCCTGGAAAATTCTTTTAGCAGCGCAAGCTCCGGTTCGTGATTCTTCGTTATATTTACGTCAGGCGTTGGAGACGGTACCGTTTGTTGTTGAAACGATTTCGATTTCGGATATTGCCGGTCTGACTGCAACAGAACTTAATCAATACAGCAGTGTTATTTTGCTTGACCCATCACCGTTGGAACCTGTTGTTTGGAAAAAATTAGCCGATTATGCCTCATTGGGACATGGTGTTGGTGTTTTTCTTGGTCGGAGTGCCGATTCGTTGGCGTCGTTCAACACCCCTTCCGCAACAGAAATAATCGGCGCAAAACTTGTTCGTCAAGCACGTGATCCAAACGGTGATACATGGATTGTTCCGAACAATGGCGGTGTTTCGCCGATTTTTTCGGTGTTTAAGCCGTTTGGTTCTTTGGATGCGTTCCCATGGAATGCTCAACCGGTATTCCGATATTGGGAGTTGAATGATTTTTCGTCACGAGTAGAAGTTGCGGCTTCTTTCTCTGACGGGCGAGCCGCCATTCTGACACAAACAATCGGCCGCGGTCGCACCGTAACTGTTACAACTCCTGTTTCGGAAATCTCCAATCAACAACCCTGGAACCAATTAACACGCGGTGAAGCGGCATGGATGTTTGTTCTGTTGTCGGAAGGGATTACAAAATATCTGGCGGGTGTTAGCGAACAAAGATACAATTTTGTTACTGGTGAACCTGTTGTCTTGCGTCCTGATTTGGAGATGCTGCCGCCAACCTGTTTACTGAGAATACCGTCAGGCAAATCAATTCGGTTGACGCCGGATCAGGTTCGGCGGGAAATTACTGTTCCGGCAACAACAGAATCAGGTAATTATCGGATTCGTTCCGGCGGTTCCCAAGAATCGCTTGATACAGGATTTAGTGTGAATCACCCAGCCGGCTCAACACAACTGCAAAAAATCAATAAAGAAAAACTCAATCAAATCTTCGGTGAAAACAATTACCGTTTCGCAAAAACACCGCAAGAAGTTGAACTTGGTATTGCCCGCCGCCGAATCGGACAAGAATTGTACGCGATTATTATGTTGGTACTTGCATTTTTATTTACGGGAGAGTACGTCTTCTCAAATCGCTTTTTCCAACAAAAACAAGAACAAAAACAAAAACACGAATTGTAGGAAACATAAAAATCCCTTGCAGAATTTATAATCATCAAGTCAAATTTTAACGCCAATTTTGTTTTAATAATTTGTTGCTTTATGTAAGCGGTTATTCCTGTTTTATTCTCATTAACACCCGATCACGGTAACATCACCTTCGACATCCCAAGTAATTCGTTGTTCCCAAGGAAGTTTTTTGTCGTTGCTGCGGCGGTCGAAAATTAAAAGATAACACGGAATTTTTTCACCAACTTTATTACGGTACGAAAGAACCTGTTCAATGCCTTCACTTTTTACTTCGTTAAGAGTTTCGTAATCGTGAATCAATTTAATCTCGATAATGTGCTGTGTCCCTTTGAAGTCGATAAATAAATCCATTCGCCCGCGGCCTGCCGCATATTCGCGATCAATTTGTCCCTCGCCGTTGGTAATACGTTGCAAAAATGCCATCACAAGAAGATGAGGAAA
>JAITIZ010000107.1 GCA_031279215.1 Planctomycetaceae bacterium | reverse complement strand
CTCTGGTGGGCAGATATGAAAGAAGCCCGTCGGCGATTTGAAGAGCAATATCCCGAAGATGCAAAAAAACAACGCTGGAAACGTGATCCCAATAATTTCTTACGGCTTATTCCACCTAAGGAGAATAAATGATGATCAAATTTTATGTTTTACAATTTTTTCGAAGAGGTTTACTATTGTCCTCTTTACTGTTTTTTTGTATTTTTGTTTCTTCATTGATTTCAGCGGGGCCTTTTACGGCATCGCTGAAAATTCAACCTTCACCAAAGTCGCCGGCACCTGTAAACGAAACTATTACGTTTTCTGTCGTGGGTGAAACAGAAGGCGATCCGGCAAATAGTAACAATGAAGAATACAGTACAAATCTTCGTTGGGTTTTAAACAGTACAAATGTAGCTTATTCGGGGACGCGGAATGGTACTTCTTCCGGTTCCGGTTTACCAACACATACGTTTACTGTTTCACCTGGAGTAAATGCGGAAACGACCGGCGGTTCATGGAGCTGTTCTTTTAAAAGTGCAACTGCCGGTTATTGGTCATTTTCTTTTAGTGCTACTGCCAAAATGGACATCTATAAATTGAAAAATGGTCAGCCGACGAATGAATATATTCGTACAGACTCTGTTGCAACTTCTTGTATAACGTTAACAATTTTGGTGAGTGTTGATATTATTGTTCAGGGATTAGGAGAAAATCAGGAAGACAACCCGGGAGCATTTATTGGTATCGAAGATTACGATACGGCTTCTCTATCCTACTCCCCTGGTGATCTTAATGTTGGTACGTTAATTTTATCCGCAACCAACCTAAAAGTGACGGATGTTAGTGTTGTCGGTCCATGGAACAGCCAAATATCATGGAATCTTGCCAATGAAACTCCGCCTGGGACGGTATGGTTTTTAGCGGACAATGAATCAGGAACAGGATCATTAAAATTTAAACATTCTTGTGATGCTGTTGATACAGTAAAAGTTACGACAGTTGACGTGGAAATAACAAAAGTAGAAGAAAAACCTTGGGGAATGAGTTGGAGCAATGCGGAAGATTCCGGTAGTTATCAGATCGGTGGCAAAGAACGAAAATGGTATTTCTTATGGACAACAGACGAACACAAATATACTGCCGAAATAAAACCATCCAGTGCCAATAACTATGTTTCAAGTGTCAGTTTTGATTTTTTGGGAAATGCAACAAAAGGGACCGATGGTAAATGGACAATACCCGTACTAATCCTTCTGCTGGCGATTATCTTGGAATGAAAGCCACGGCGGCATTGGGTAATAAAAGTACACAATCCAAACCAATTGATGTTGGAATTTATACCTTGACCGGATTGGCATGGAATCAAGTAACAAACGGAGCGGCTATTACCAGTGGAAAAATATATCCGGAAAAACCAAACTCAAGTGCTGCTGCTCAAAAAGATGTTAATGCGGTTGCCAGTATAGACCGTTTGCCTTCTGCCGGAATGAAAGGTACGGTGCATCTGAAATTATTAGACCCAATGAATCAATGTAATGCCTCAATCGGAACACCGACCAATGTTGGAACTGCACCTAACGATAACAATGGTTCTCTTAGTAATATTGATGGAAAAACATTAAAATTTACTCAAGGTAGCGGTATCAATGCTTGGGTGAAGGGAACGTTTGCAACGGCTCATCCGGGCGATAATTATCTTTTCGCGGCGCATCCTCATTCAGGAATTGCTTCCGGTATTACAATTGATACAACAAATCCAACTACCGTTGCCGATGTCGTTACAGGAAAAAAACCAACCGCAAGTAGCATTCTCGAAGTCTGGAGAACGCTATGGGCTGAATTAGATCAGATGACCTTGCCGCCCAATAACAAACTTCATGCCGGAGAACCACCTATTAGTGGAATTGTTCAAAATGGGTTTAATGTTGCATGTATTAGTGTTAAGAAATTTACTCCGAACCCTAAACCTGAAACACCTGGTGACGAGATTCGTCCAGCGTGGTCTTCTACGGTTGCGTCCAAATATTCTGCGATAAGAGATTCCCCTTCTCCAACTAACGATTTTTGGACGATTCAAATAATAGGTTCTTTCCGTCACGTCGATGGTGCTTATGGAACCTATGCAGCCAACATGATATTCATTTATGGATGGGAAATAGAAAACGACTATCCTGGTAGTGTCGCTGCGAGAGAGGAAACCGTACTTCATGAAATAGGTCATGGATTCACGTTATTAGATAGCTCGCCCCCTGATAATACTGTCATGAGCAGTCCCGCTCCTTTACTTCTGTATCAACACTTTTCTCCTCAGCAAATAAGAATTATTCAGGCACAATCCATGCCTCAATAAATTCAAACATAAAATTTAGAACGAAAACGGTTGAACAATAAAAATTTTGTTACTCATTTTTATAGAGGATATTATGTATTCAATTTTGCGAATCTCAATATTTATTGTTTGTGTATTGGTTTCTAATTTGTTATTTTCACAATCAGGAAATTCAATTAGTATAAATAACAATGCAAATGAGATAAAAACCATGCCAATAGAAATTAATGTCAGTTCAAATGAAATATTCTTTGGTGATACGTTGTATTACGAAAAAGCAATTTTCAATATACATGAAGAGCGAATGGAAGTTATAGGGGAAACCGATAATATGCCTATAAACTCGATAAAAGGGACGTGTTGGGTTACATGTCCACAGATACCGGAGAAGTATACATTTTTTTCAGAGGATATTTTTCAAGAGCAGATTAAAAGACCTTGGCGTGCAGTTTTTCTTGATTCCAAAGATCGCTACTCCAATTACCAATATGTAGATGTCCCCCCACTAGAAGATTTTGAAAACCTTTTTTGGAAATCAGTTACAGAAATATTACAAAAAGCGAGCTCAATTCAATTGACATTCCACTTTTATTTTAACAATAGGGAAATAAGAAAAGATATAATACTTTATAAACATAAGGAACAAGAAGAAAAAATAATTTTTGATTGGTTTTACAAAACAGATCATAATCTTTTTCCAAATGGACATTATAAGTCATTTCTTTTAGACGGCAAGCGATCAAATCGCCCTATAATGCTAAATAATCTTATTGTGCTTCATGGGAAGAAATATGATCCTTGGATGTTTATTCGCATCGGTAATCGCAAACCTCCAACTGATCTTTGTCCGACGACCTCACAGGGTTGGCTTGACCTTGAGAAGCAATTTGTACCGAGTACGTTGCGTGACGAAATTCAATTGACGCGAATGTTGTTAGAATATCTTGAATCCAAAGAGGAATTACAGATAAAAAAACGTGACGAAATATTTCAATGGCTTCAATCGTTACCGGAACCGCAACGTGTTTGTATGGCATCGAATCTTGAAGCGAATCGGTTTATGTACAAAGAGGAGATGCCGATTACCAAACCGTATCTTGAACTTTTGAAAGCGGTTTATCCGATGATGACATTATATCATCAG
>JAITIZ010000100.1 GCA_031279215.1 Planctomycetaceae bacterium | reverse complement strand
AACATTGCCTACCTTTTGATTAAATTATTCGTAAAAGTATTCAGCAGCGATTTTATTTTTCCTTCTTAAGCCCGCTAGAGGTTAAGATCGAAAAACAAATATTCCACATAATATATTAGTGGAATTTTTGTTTTTTTACATTAGCCCCGATAAGGGCGTCAGGATTATAGCCCACAATTTATCACTTTCGCTAGGAATCCCTGTTGAAGAATTGCAAGACCGGATTACCGCCAAAGAATACCAGTCTTGGCAACGTTACAAAATGGTTTACGGCCCGTTCGGATACGAGCGGGAAGACTATAATACGGCAAGTATTGTAAGAGCAATTTTTGAATTGGGTAACATAATTATTGCCGTGAACACCGGAAAAGCGTCATGCGAATATCCGACGCTAGAAAACTGTATGCTCCGATTCAAACGGATTGTTGACGAAATGCCAATGGAGAATCAGGTGGAGAATCAGGAAATAGACAACGTAAAAGCGTTGTTAAGGAAGTACGGAAAGCGTGGCAAATAAGACAATTATTTTATTTTCATTATTCCATGAGACACTGGAATAGAACCATCCCAAAAAGCCGCTGTTAATGCGGTAACAATAAGAATAACAATTATCCATATTAACAAAACAGGATGTTTTTTAACATAGTAATCATAAGCCTCTTGAAACGTCATAAGGCTTTGCTTTTTATAATTTAATTTTTCTTGTAGGTAATCTATTTTTTTTGTTTTTTTTATTTTTTTCATTTTTTAATCCCTCCCAAAATGGCGACCATAGCAAAATTAGCAATAAAAATATCGGCAAACATTGACGAACTCTTGAAAGGAGCGAGCAATGTTGTTCGCACTATAGACAATATAGCAAAAATCACCCAAAATGCAACACCATCAATGAGATATTTAGGAGATTCTGCCGAATCATTAGGAACATTACTTGAAGGAGTTGCTGAGGCATCAATAAGGGTTTCTGAAGCGTTTGGCAATTCGGATTTGAATCAAGAACAAATTCAAGAAGCAATAAATCAGTATGAAAAACTACAAGACATAACCAAAAATGTTTATGACGCGGCGGTTAGAAATGCAGCCAATGCAGCCGACGAAATTAGAAAATTACCGCCAACAGTGAGAAGTGTCGAGACCGCTTTTGCAACGTTAAGAAATGCAATAGATATACGGGAAATGGCAGGATTAAGTGCGGTTGGAGCAGATTTAACGTTGATCGAAAACGAAGTAACACGCATCACGGAATCGGCGGGGCACGTATTGAAAAAAATGGCAGCAGAAATCGGACAGATTGAACCAAGTCTTGACAATACCAGGGTTAAGATCGAAAAACAAATATTCCACATAATATATTAGTGGAATTTTTGTTTTTTTACATTAGCCCCGATAAGGGCGTCAGGATTATAGCCCGCCCCAATAGAACAGGTTTAGTAGAGACGCAATACCTTGCGTCTCTACAATCCGATTGTGTTGTTATCTAAAAAAATTCCACTGATATATTACTATTCCACGGTATAATTACACCGGATAATAAACAATAGAATTGTTACGGAATAGATACATTGATTTTAACTGTCATTGGGGCAAATTAATATTTCCTATTTTATCCAGATCACCCGTTTGTTTTCAAAATTCAAGCCCAAAAATAAGAAATAATCAGAATATTTTGGGTTTTAACGAAATTTTGGATTAGAACAGTTCTCATTGGAAATTTTCACAAAATAGGCAATTTTTTATCAAAGGAACGTCTAGTATAATCATTAACTGATATTATACTGTTCAATGTAAATATAAATATAGCACAAAACTGTCATAAACTACCTATTTTACTTTTTTTACCTTTACTTTAAGAGCATAAAAAGAATTTTCAAATACATAAAAAATAAGACAATCAGGAAAATTTTTGGGGGAATAATTCAAAAAAAAGAAACAATTGCGGTTGATTCCTATTTTATCGTATTAAAAAATATTATTGAGTTTAACATATCATTTTATTGAAAAAATACATACAAAAAAAATAAATTGGGAAAAATTTCTTGAGGATCAATCCAACAATCTATATCTGTTCAACTATTTTCCTGATCTGTTTTTAATAAAACACCGCCCAATTATAAATAATGACTAAAAAATACCATTTTCTGACGGGAAGTACTGGACTGCTTGGTTCCTATATTCTTGGTAATTTATTGCGGAAAGATTATCAATTAGTCGTTTTGGTACGACCATCAAAACGGTTCACCGCCGAACAGCGTATCGATAAAATCATAACGAATTGGGAACACAAATATAATGAATCCTTATCTCGTCCCTTGGTTATTTCGGGAGATCTTTCCAATAAGGATTGGTATGACGAACATCGTGATTGGTTTGTGCAACATTGCCAATCGGTAATTCATTGTGCGGCAAGTCTTGTGTTTTACGGATCGGAAAACGACGAACCTTGGCGTTCCAATATTGAGGGAACACATTGTATTCTTGATTTGTGCCGTGAAACCGGAATTGAAAATTTACACTATTTTTCTACGGCTTATGTTGCCGGTTCCAGCAAAAAGTTTTACGAACACGAAATTGATATTGGTCAGACATTGCGGAATGATTATGAGCGAAGTAAATTTAACGCCGAAAAAATGGTTCGTGCCGCAGAATGTCTTAAACACCTGACGGTGTATCGTCCTTCGATTGTGGTTGGTGATTCGCAAACAGCGTTCACAACAACCTTTCATGGTTTTTATGCCGTTTTGAAATTGGCTCATACATTGGTTCGACGTCTTCCGCTTGGTTCGACCAGCGGGCGGAATCTGCTCACTGCTCTTGGAATGAACGGAACAGAACGTAAAAATTTTGTTCCTGTTGATTGGGTTGCCGATATTTTTGAACATATTTTTTCAAACCCAAACTACCATGGTCAAACATATCATCTGACATCACCGGAACCGCCATTGGCAACTGATTTTGTTGATGTTGTTCAGGATGCGGTAGAAACATTTTCTACGTTGGCGGATAAAACAGATCCGCAATGCGCTAATGAGGATTGGTTTTTCCAAAATTATCTTGATCAAATTCAAATCTATCGTGCCTATCTTCAGGATGACCCGCAATTTGATTCAATAAATACTCAAACAGTTGCACCTCATTTACCATGTCCGCGAATGGATCGGGAACTTATGTTGTTTTTGTCACGTTATGCCATTCTTTCACAATTCGGGAAACGAAAACCTCATGATATTAAATGTCTTCCAATTGTAACACCGCCAACTTTTACAGCACCGTTTGAAACCCTCGAACAGATTCAATAAACCTCCAAATGTTAAAAATTCGACTAATCAATTTGACTTTCAAGTAGAACGTTATCAGAAAAAAAAATTAAACAGGAGAAATAAATTAATGACTATTTTGACTATTTCACTTTTTGACAGATATTCTAGGTATTTTGCCGTTAAAATATTGTTGTTGATAAATATCATTTTGATTAACACAACTTGTTGCAGAATAATCGCTGCTGACGAAACTAATGTCGATAAACCCAATGTAATATTGATTCTCGCCGATGATTTAGGTTACGGAGATATAAAAATATTTTCACCGGATTGTAAAATTGCAACACCGCATCTTGATCGATTAGGACACGAAGGAATTCGTTTTACTGATATGCATTCTTCGTCGTCTGTTTGTACGCCTACTCGATACAGTATTTTAACAGGACGTTATAATTGGCGATCCAGAAAGAAATCAGGCGT
>JAITIZ010000096.1 GCA_031279215.1 Planctomycetaceae bacterium | reverse complement strand
CTCTGGTGGGCAGATATGAAAGAAGCCCGTCGGCGATTTGAAGAGCAATATCCCGAAGATGCAAAAAAACAACGCTGGAAACGTGATCCCAATAATTTCTTACGGCTTATTCCACCTAAAGGAGAATCAAACAAATGACCAGACACTATTGTTTATCTTTTCCGCGAAGAGATTTATTGATAATTTTTTCAATATTTTTTTGCATTTTTATCTCTTCCTTGGTTTTAGCGAATACGGAGCCTTTTTCGGCATCATTGACATTCCAGCCTTCCCCAAAATCACCAGCACCCGTAAAGGAAAACATTACATTTTCTGTTGTTGGAGGGACGAGTGGAAACCCTTGTACCAATGAGGAGGAATACAGTACAAACCTTCGTTGGATATTAAATAGTGCTACTGTATCTTATTCAAATTCACAAGCAGGCAGTTCATCAAGTGTACCCCCACATACATTTTCTGTTTCACCCAGTGTTGGAAGCGAAACGACAGGCGGTTCTTGGAGTTGTTCTTTTCAGAGTGAAACTGCTGGTTATTGGTCGTTTTCTTTTAGTGCAACAGCCAAAATAGATATTTATAAAGTGGTGAATGGTCAACCAACGAATGAATATATTCGTACAGAGACGGCTTCATCCAGCTGTTCAGCGACAACAATTTTGGTTCGGGTAAATATTGTCGTTTTTAATCTTAGTGAAACAGACGAAGACAATCCGGGTGCATTTATCGGGAAAAACCGTTACAGTGCAACTTTACATTACGAACCTATTACATTAAATCAAGGTTCATTGACATTAAGTGCCAACGGCGTAAAATTATTCAAAGACTATACAGGAAATACAGTCTCCGAAACCTCATGGAATCTGGCAAGTAAAACTCCACCAGTCTATGTGTACTTTGAAGGAACTCAAGCCCCTTCGACAGGGCAGATTACGTGGAAACATTCCTGCGGAGCAGAGGATTCCGTTAAAATCACCGTTGTTGAAGTCAAACTGAAAGTTGATGAAAAATCTTGGGGACAATCGAGTTGGAATAATCCCGAAGATGCCGGAACTTATCAGAAAGAAGGTCAAGAACGTCCATGGTATTTTTTATGGACAACCGACGAACATCGTTACCGTGCAGAAATAAAACCGACCAATGCCGTTAATTACGTTACGTCAGTAACAATCGGTTCTTTCGGAAATGCAACGAAAAATACCAGTGGTGACTGGGAATTAATAGCTTCCAACCCAACAACAGGAACATATATTGATACGATTGCTTCCGCAACGGTAAACGGTAGAAGTTGTGAATCTGATTCTGTAGATATTGCTGTCCATGCTTTACAAAGCGTAGGCTGGAACGCAGTTACAGGAGGTGCCACAATAAGTGGTAATAAAATTTATCCTGAAAAACCTTCACCAACAGCAAATGCACAAAAAAATGTTAATGTGGTTGCTCGTATTGACCGGTTACCGTCGGCAGGAATGAAAGGAACGGTACACTTAAAACGGTTGGACCCGATGAATCAATGTACCGCGTCTGTTGGAACGACTAACGCTGTTGGAACTGCTCCCAATGATAATAATGGAACACTTAATAATGTTGATGGAAAAACATTGGAATTTACACAAGGAAGCGGTATCAATGCGTGGGTGATGGGAACTTTTGCAACGGCACATCCTGGTGATAATTATCTTGTTGCCGCCCACCAACGCCAATCAATTGCAACTTCAATTACTATTGATAATGCAAATCCAACTCAAGTTGCTGATATCGTAACAGGTAAAAAACCTGTCTCTAGCAGTATCCTCGAAGTTTGGAGATCATTGTGGGCGGAACTGGATCAAATGGTACTTCCAGCTGGGACACCAGCAGGATTTCCTTCTATAAGTGGTCTTGTTTCATCGGAACTTGAAAAAGCACATATCACGATTAATTCCTATTTGCCCAATCCAAGAAAAGAAGTCAATGGGCAAGATCCTTCACACATAATAAATACGTCACATTTTGCTCAATATGCAAATCCATGTCGTGATGCACCACAACCCGACATTTGATTATTGGACAATTCATATAATTGGAGCATTTAGAAATTCAGATGGTAGTGGAGGATGTTATGGACCAAATACCAATACAATCTTTATTTTTATTTGGACTAAAAAACAACAAGTTGATGATTGGAATTCAGCAAATCCAAGTAGTACACCCATTTTATATAGTCGTATAATTCAAAGAACAACATTGCACGAAATTGGTCATGCTTTTACATTACAACACGAACGAAATCATGGTGTTATGTACACATATATTGATCCCATAACGGGACAAGAATATTCACCTTCAATTGGAGATCAATTGTCTATAGATTGGTATTTAAATACAGGAAATATTAAAACAGTTCAACAACAATCTAAACCTGACTAATTTATTGACTTATGTTATACTGACGACAATTGAAAATTCGGTTTTTGAAATGTAAAAACCACATATTTTTTATGTTCAAGCAGAAAAACAAAAATGCAAATTTCAATAGTTTTTGGTATGTCTGTACTTTTCAAGTTTTTTAGTTAAAAAGGGATTGTTGAACAATTATTGTATATCGTAAATCTATTGAAAATAAGAAGTTAAGAAAAATACTCTCTTTTTGGAAACCATGTTTTTGTACATTATTTTTTTCTGCAAAATTTTTAATTTGAATGGTTTACAACATACAATAATTATTCGGCAAGACCGTCAAAAAATAAAAACATATCAGATACAATAACTATTTATTGTTTTTATTTACTTACTGTAATATTTTTTATCTCAACATTTTGTAATAATTTGGAGTATATTATGACGATAAAACACCTCTATTATCAAATACTGTTTTTTAGCCTTTTCTTAAGTTTTGGTTTATTGGGGCACGCGCAGGATACCTTGATTATGAAACAATTTAATGTGACGATTCCACCGCTTGGATTGGAGGCAGGAACGATACAAAGATCAATTTCCGGTTTTCCTTCTGAAATATTTTGGGGCGATTCGATTTTTCTTGTTATAAAATTTAAAAATATTAGTAATGAAACGATAAAAGATTTTACGTTACCAGACGAAAGTATTTTAAATTATAGTGGACGGATTTTTTCTTTTTTGACAGAAGGGTACCAAGAAAAATATTATTGTCTTCCAGAATTATTAAATCCGCTTGTTTATGACAAAGACAGATTAGTCTCCCCACTTTCTCCAGGAGAAATCCGTCACGGAGTAAACGCACAAATTGAAGTACCGCCTCTTGATGATATGGATAATCCGTTTTGGAAAAATATTCATAATTGTTTGGACAAAGAAGATGTAACTATTATATTAAATATAGAATGTTATTATTCAGAAAAAGAAACAAATGAATTAAAAAGCCATATTGTTTCGAAAAATATAACGATCAAACAACGTCCCAAAAATGAAATGACCTTGTTAAGAAAATGGAAAAATAACATACCTCCCAATCATTTACCAACTGTTGATAAAAACCGTTTTTACAAATCACTTTATATTGATCCCCAGGAATTGTCTAAAGGCAATCAACTTGTTATCCAAAAGAAAAAATATGATACTTTGTTATTTTTACGGCAATGTAACCGCAAGCCGCCAGCCGATCTTTGCCCGACAACATCTCATGGATGGCTTGAACTGGAAAAGCAATTTGTTCCAAGTACGTTGCGTGATGAGATTCAATTGACGCGGATGTTGCTGGAATATCTTGAGTCGAAAAATGAAACGCAAATTCAAAAACGCAACGAACTTGTTCAATGGCTTCAATCATTACCGGAACCACAACGTATTTGTATGGCATCGAATCTTGAAGCGAATCGGTTTATGTACAAAGAGGAGATGCCGATTACCAAACCGTATCTTGAACTTTTGAAAGCGGTTTATCCGATGATGACATTATATCATCAG
>JAITIZ010000012.1 GCA_031279215.1 Planctomycetaceae bacterium | reverse complement strand
GAACACCAAAATCACTAATAGTTTCAAAAATTACTCTGTAGGTCTTGCCGTGAAATATGATAGTTTTCCCGTGAAATATCACGGATTCGCCGTGTTATTTCACGGAATCAACTCTAATCGGCAAAAAAATTTTTGTATTGAAAAAATGTTATTATCCTTTATCGATACCATAATTCTTCTTTGGACAAGGATAAAAATCTAAAATTTGTCCGAAATGGAACCCAAAAACCAATAGAATTGTATGACTTGCAAACAGACCCCGGTGAGTCAAAAAATCTGGCGGCGGAACAAAACGACATAATTCAAATTAGTGAAAAAATGTTTCAATCTATGCGCACCAATTCTCCCGATTGGCAATTGGAAAAGTAAGATTCTTTGTAATGTTTCAGTGGAATTTTTGTAGATATACTTTTTACACTTTAAATTGTAACTGTCTATTTTATTATATACTCATCGCACATTAAAATTCGGTTTTATAAGAACAGAATTTTTGTGTCTTTTATTTAAAAATTCTGTCAATTCTGTCTATCCCGTCAAAATGTATCAGTCTATTTTAAATTACCCCAATTCGTAATATCTGTGTTTATTTTGAACACGAAATACATGAAACTTCACTAACGACACAAAAATTATACGACAATGACAACAAAAAATTTTGTCATTGTCTATTTTCGTCCGCAGATTGCGCAGATTTACGCAGATTTTAGTCCACCGATAATCGCAATCACCACAAGAAGTTCGACCAACGTAAAGCCGAATGGTGAAGAACGGAGAAGTTGTAAGAAGTTTACAGGAAGGAGTTTAGAACGTGAAGACTCTCCACTATCCGTTATCAACTCTCCACAGCAGACTGCCCCCTCCCCCCTGGTTTACCAAGTTTAACATTGGGCTTTTCGCAAAAATTTCTGCAAAAATCCCGACCAAACACATTACTACATTTTTCATTGTCAGACTCCTTATTTTATAAGGTTTCATTGAAATCATTACAATCCGCTTGCAGCATACATACCCACAATAAAACGCCCTGCAACTGAAATCGAGGTTAGATTCTATATAAAGCAGAACCGATAATCAACCGGAATCTTCCTTTTTTGTCGGAAAATTCGTAATTTTTCAGCAAAATGTTTTTAACCACGTAAAAGAACACGCAAAATCGCAGAAAAGGCAAAAGAAGTCAATTACCTTGTCCCTGCGGAACTTAAAAAAATTCCTCCTGAAAAATTACGAATTTTATTGGTTTATTCCCCGTTTATCTTTGCCACATCCCAACCAAAAGATCCATGATCGAACTGTTAATAACAAACGGTTCTCCCCAACTCCAAATATGGATAATCAAGTCGAGAATCATTATTCCGGGAGGAATTAGAAACACTGTTGCAAAAACAATCCAAAAGATATGCCATGGTGTGTATGTAAATTCGGTTGTTACCGGAACTACCGAAACCATTTCCGGTGTACGAGCAACAAATTCTTCGGGAGCGGTAGTAAAAGGGGTTGTTCCGAAAGTTGCTCCTTGAGTTGTTTCTGCTGCAGGTGTTGCCGGAGCAAACGGAATATCTGTTCCGAATCCAGAGGAACCGTCCGAAGTTGCAAATATATTGTCTTCGTCCAATGCAATAACCTGTGACGCACTCTCCGAATCGTCAGTGGACATAAAACCGGCATCCGGCGTCAATTGAAAATCGTCCTCAACAGGAATCGCAATCGTTGAAGTGTTTTCAACAACCAAGTCCTCCTCCATTAAGGAGAGAATATCATCATTGTCATCAAGTTCAAGTTGAACATCACTTCCGCCTTTCTCAACCAATTGCAAATCAATATTATCCGCAATATCTAAAAGTGAAAGACCACTGTCGCCGGCAAGATTTAATTGTCCCGAAGAACCGCCACTGTCTAACACCAAATCATCATCCGCAGCAAGATCAATATCCGACGCAGATGATTTGGAAACAGACAGAGAATCCGGTAAAACATTAGAATCTTCCGACAAAATTAAGTCGTCAGCAGACAACATTAAATCATCATCTATGACAGAAGCTTTGTTTGTGGGGTCGGAAATATTCTTTTCTAAAATTATATTGGAAGCAGGTTGAGAAGACGGAGTAACGTTAATCATCTTGTCATCAGGCGTAATTCCTTCTTCCATTAGGGAATCGAAAGACGGTAAATCCGCCAACAACGTTGGTGATTCTTCATCATCGCTCATGCCAAGTAAATCAAAATCACTATCACTCGTTGATTTTTCATTCTTGCCGCGATTTTTAATTGATTCCGCTAAATAATTGTCAACATCAACCTTGCGGAACTTCCAACTCGAACCGTCCCGAAACGCCCGAAGTTGGTTTTTTTCACGAAGACGATTTACTTCGGCTGTTGGAAGTGCCAATACTTCCGCCGCTTTTTCAAGGGAATAATACTCCGAACTCATAGTTTTCGCTTTTTTCTTAATTAGTTCTGATTTTTGAACCGGCGAATATCTTTTTCAATTTCGCTCGGTGTTGGAGAAACAGCATTGAATTGGTCAAGCAGAAGATCATTCTGGATATTTCGGGAACTTAATAATTTAACTTGTCCGGTTGCTAAATCCTCATGATATACAACAATACGTTTGGATTCAGGATCAACCACCGTAATAACCCGGATTTTTTTTACCGGATTCATTGGATCCTCATACGAGGAAAAATCAACAAGCCATTTTGGCGGTTCTGCCGGCGGACGGACAACAACTTGCGGAATACCGCCAAGTGAATTTATCGGCTGAGCCAACACCTGGTTCCAAACAAAGGAAACAAAAATACCCAATATCAAAAGGCTAAATGCCAATAAACTCAAATACATCACTTTCCTTTTCATCGAATACCATCCTTAAGAATTAGGTCAATGTCAGCATCAATAAAATATCAACCCCAATATTATATCGTATTCTAATACCTTTTAATGATAATGCAAGCATTTTTTTTGTAATTTATTCCAATTTACTAATCGTTTTAAAATGACAATTTTATATCTACGGACAATACCGATTTTGACGAATTTTATTTTTTTCGGTAAACATAAAAGTTTGTGATTTGTAAAATCGACTTGTATTTTAGGCAAGAACAAAATAAAATCCGCCCAATCACAGTAACACAAACAAAACAATAAAAAAGTTTACAAAAACATAAGGCAAATTCCTAACCTTATTCTTAACCGGTTGCGGTGCGGTTTACGAATCGTCAACGTCTCTCTATAAATCAGTTGAATTATCATTTATAAATTTAAATAGAGAACATTTTAGAGAACACTTTAGAGAACATTTTCTTTTTATCACTTTCGGATATTTATTTCCTTGAATAAAAGATTTTTTCTTTAAAACATTATAAATTACTGTTCCGCTATAATTATTATAGTTTATTTGAATTATCACGAATCTTTCGATTACATAAATTAGGCAATTTAATTGTTTTTTAGGGATTGTATCTTTCTTGCATTCATTTGACAGATGTTTTATTAATCGCTCAGACACATCATTCTAATAGTCAGCAGATTACCCAATAGTCCGCAGATCACGCAGATTTTCGCAGATTATTTTAAAAAGTTTGTTAAAAATAATTCTTATATCTCGGGTCTATTTTCTTTTTGTTTGTTTGGTACTTTCAAAAAATAATCTCTGAAAATTTGCGAAAATCTGCGGACTAAAAAATAGACAGTTACTGTTTATCCTGTCAAAAAACGAGAACCGAATGATGCAAGTGTGATGAGTATAACAAGATAGTGTGTACGTTCTCGTTTGTCATAATTTTTATTGCAACAATAATACGGTTGGCTGTGAGTTTCTCGATATCAATACACGATGACACCCCAAATACCGAATTTAATTGTTTCCCCTTCTTTGACTTCTTTTTGGTAAATCGTAGCAATATTTCCAACATAATTACCAAACAAAAGCATTTCGGGAGTTGCGACAGTATTTCTTTATTGAGGATAACCTTGTTGGTAAAAACGGCATCCGCATCCTGTGCTCTGAAAACAACTTCGTTGGGTTTACTTCGCGGATACACTGTTAGTTCGCCCAACAGTTCCAAATTACTCCAACTCAAATCGCCAAGATTGAGCGGCTCTTCATCAAGTATGGTCATTTGTAATGTCATTATTGTTTTCTTCTATTTGAAAGGACAAGTCTTTTACCCCGCCGCAATGTTGGCGGGGTAAGTATCCAAACTCCGAACACCTTGAAAGGTATTATGGCAGAGTTACTGTATTTCCATCATTAACTACACCCAAATAGACAAGAATTTTGGGATTTCCCGCTTTGGAAAATGATCGTACGGAACCATCACCAATAAGAATATTAATGATTCCCGGATGAAGACTTCCAGCAGCATAAGTGTACATATTATTCTCATATACTGAAGCCGGAACACTGTATTGTGAAGTATCTGTTGGAATAAGTTTTGCATTATAATGAGGAGATAAAGATGCATCGACATCATGAAATGAATTGAGAATTCCCGGTAAAAAAGCGGTGTTTGTGGTAACAGTTGAACCATCGTAATTCGATTCGTCATACCCAAGGAAAGTACAATCACGTTTAGCTCGCTGTAAGGGAGTAGCCAAAGGCGCACCATCGTCAGAATGGGCACATTGATTGACAAGTCCTGTCGGAATATGTTTTTCGGCGAAAATTACTTGATTACTTATACCATCTTGCCACCATGCCATTGTATCTCGTGGAGTCCAACTGACAAGTCTCCTAACTGGTGAAGTTGTTTCATCAGTCAAGTTACTTCCTGATGAAAAAGAACCAATTGCCATTCGAAACGGTCCGAAAGAGTGGTGCATTTGGTCAAAATACATACTATTCCACCATTGCCAAAAGATCCTTCCATTTGTGCTGGCAACAGCGAAATAACAATTAACCGGTCCAGGTGCGTAACAATCCATTGTATCGGTTAGTTGAACACCGGAACGACGTGAAGGACATTTATAAATTGGTATGGAGCCAAAAGCTTTTTGGTCATCTTGCGACAGATTTCTCCACCAACCGCTGTGTAAACGAATGTCTTCTGGATAATTGGTCGGAGCAACACTTTTTACATTATTGTAAAGAGTTGGTTGTTCTACAAACGGCATTAGCAATGTGAAAATTGTCGGATGACCGTAATTTCCGGTTACAGCAGGCGGCAATCCCTGTATGGTATCGTGGAAATTATGGACACCAATTCCTATTTGTTTTAGGTGGTTACTACACTGCATCCGCCTTGCGGCTTCGCGGGCAGCTTGAACAGCAGGTAATAGAAGAGCGATTAACACGCCGATAATCGCAATCACCACCAGAAGTTCGACCAACGTAAAGCCAAACGGTGAAGAACGGAGAAGTTGTAAGAAGTTTACAGGAAATAGTTTAGAACGTGAATATTCTCCACTATCCGTTCTCAACTTTCCACTACAGAGTGCCCCCCCCCCCCTGGTTTACCCATTTTAACATTGGGCTTTTCACCCAATTTTTCGGGGAATTTTTTACTAAATTCAAAGCATTTTCTACAAAGTTTTTCATCGTCATACTCCTTATTTTATAAGGTTTTTCTGAAATAGCCGCGATTTGTTTAACATGACACAAACGGTCAAAAAACATATCGCTATCATTTAATTACACACAAGTTTTAAAGTTTATATCGGAAAAATAAAATGTCAACCGATATTTTTTCTTTTTTTT
>JAITIZ010000636.1 GCA_031279215.1 Planctomycetaceae bacterium | reverse complement strand
ATGTTCACCCTGATAATCTTGGACTTTGTAATAATGAAGGTTTGGGTTATTATGTCGCCGGTGATTGTACCTATTTGACTGTTGGAGAGCATCGTACTGCTGCTGCCCGTATAACTTTTCTTTACACTAGCGGAGATCGTCCATTACGCTCAGCAAAAGAACTTCCCCGAACAGAAAACACTTCTATGGGTTCAGCCCAATTTGGAAGTTGGCATCCGGGAGTTTGCAATTTTGTGTTTGGCGACGGAGCCGTTAAATCTATTGCCAATACCGCTCATCCCAGTAAATTACTCACGCCCTTAGCAACTGTTGATGACGGAGTTACTGTTACATTCCCGGATTGAACTGTTGAAAAACACAATACCGGATGTTTCGGTATAAAAATTCCCGAAGACACGATCTCTGAAAACGGAGTCTGTCTTCGGGGGGCTATTTTATTAATTGAAGGAAATTGGATTGGTTTACTGGTGCAATGGTGTGGTCTTGATTACGGCGAAGCCTTGTTCATGCTTGCAAGGCATGACAAAACGCTTAATTGGAAAAAGATTGCCGAAGGAATTTTAATTGTTGCCGAACAGATGCAATATCCCGACGGACAATCAATTGGTTTATTGCCGGACTCGTTCAACTTGAAATATCAGCAACGAAATATCGCAGACATCAATCCGATCGTTCTGGTCATGCAACGCCGATTACTTCAAGGGCAACATACTGTAGTTGAGAGTGGAAAGTTGAGAGTGTCGCAAGCGGATTACTGCCAAAACGGTAATCATTCCGCTTGCGGCACTATCCACTCTCAACTTTCCACTCTCAACTATTATACTGCCCTTTCAGGGCGAAGACCTTTTTAAACTTAAACAATAATTCCGCTGATAGATTACTAATTTTATTTAATTAGCGGCGATATTATAGCAATACAAAAATCCTGCATGACGGAGATATAATTTTTTGCCGCAGATTACCGGATGCGCCCAGAATAATCCGGCACCTTCTTCCGCAAGTGAAAATCGGCTAACTTCTTCATATTTTTCAGGGTTCGGTTTGACAATAGAAACAGTGCCGTCTTTTTCCGAAAAACAGTACAGTAACCCATCCGCATAAGCAATAGACCCTTGACCAATACCAGGATGTTCCCACGCAATAGAACCGTCTTCCAGTTTCAAACACATCCAAATACCCTTTTTATAACGATGAGCAGCCCCGTAAATATAACCGTCTTTGATAATAATACCGCCATGTTGATTGTCGAATTTTTTTTCAGACCAAAGTTCTTTGAAAGAGATTTTACCATCGTTTGTTGTTAATTGAAGCAAAACAGTTCCTTTGGCATAACCAGAAGAAATAAGGATTTTACCGTCAAAATAATATGGAGTTGTTGCCATGATATCGAATTGTGTGTTGTGCGGGTGGAAGAACAATTTTTCACCAGTATCCGCACGAACACCAAACAACCCTTTTTGATTCATATTAGCATAAATACGAACCCCATCGTGTTCAAAAATAGTCATCGTGGCGTAGTTCCCAATTTCTTGATTGCCGGGAGTTTCCCAAATGGTTTTGCCGGTCATTTTGTCCAATGCTGCTACGGACGCCTTAACCCCGCCAGACCAACAAATCACCTTATCACCATCAACAATAACCGATTCTGCATAAGCCCATGTTGGAAGTTGCGCAACATAATCTTCCTGAATATTCCTGTCCCAGATTTTCCGACCCGTTACCGCATGAACACAAGCAAGTCTTCCAATTGCAGAATACGTATAAACCCTATCACCATCAACTGTCGGCGTACTGCGCTCACCAGGGTAATGACCCCTGTTCGTCCAGCCGGAACCATTGTCGTAACGCCAAAGCTCTTTACCGGTTTTCGCATCCAATGCAAACAAAAAAGCATTGGCAGTTTGATCAGAATCACCCAACCGGACATTACCTGCAGTAAATATTCGTCCGTCAGAAATAGTTACACTAGAATAACCGGGAAATTCCGTATTACCAAGACTGTCGGCTTTCCAGACCAGTTCGGGACCTTCCGCCGACCACGATTTCAATAAACCAGTTTCAGAAGAAACATTGTCCCCATTGAATCCGTGAAAAACTGGCCAAGACGGATTCGCCGCTTCCAATATTGAAGACAAAAAAAGAATCGAAAAAATAAACAGTAATCTTGATAACATTTTCATCAGTAAATTCTCCCAAAAAGTTGTTATGAAAAATAGTTGTTAGTAAACAAAAAGTAATCGTTTTCACTTACGGTTACTCTTTTACAATGTTTTTACAATGTTCCAAGTGAAAAATACCCTTGAACCTATTAAACGTAACATACACTCATTTATGAAATTTGTCAAGCCGCCCATTAAAATTTTTTGGGAAAATCTGAAAAATTATAACAGAACAGTTATATTAAAGAAAATGTAATCCATCAGCGGAATTTTTTCGTAACTGTCTATTTTCTTAACGACCATATAATTCCAATTGTCCGCAGATGACGCAGATTTTCGCAGATTATTTTAAATAATTTTGTAATATATCAGTGGAATTTTCGTTTTCGCTCTTAACCCCGCTAGGGGTGTGAAATGCATAACCGGCGGTCAAGCGAAGCGCAACCGCCGGAGCAGGAACTC
>JAITIZ010000462.1 GCA_031279215.1 Planctomycetaceae bacterium | reverse complement strand
GGACGAGGGGTGAGGAGGCGTAGAAGCAAGGTATGAGCATAATGAGACACAAAAAGGAGAAATCCCGAAACAGAATAGGGCTAAACCTAAACCGATACGTCCCTCGACTACTCTACGCGAGTTTAGTTTAAAACGAAAACCGAAATTTAAAGTGTGAAGAGTATAGAAGCAAGGTATGAGCATAATGAGACACAAAAAGGAAAAATCCCGAAACGGAATAGGGCTAAACCTAAATCGATACGTCCCTCGCCTACTCTACGCGAAGACTTTTTAAACTCAAATAAAAATTCCACTGATATATTACAAAAAATCCAATAATAAAAAAGCGAGAACGAAAATCCCCGCTTTTGATGCATTTGATTGAATTGGAATTTTGTACTAAAATTCTTTTACATCGATCCAGGACATAAGTTTACGGAGTCGTCGTCCTACTTCTTCGAGTTGATGTTGTCGTTGAATGGCGCGGAGTCGTTTGAATTTTGGAGCTCCGACTTTGTTTTCGAGCAACCATTCTTTGGCGAACTCACCGGTTTGGATTTCGGTCAAGATTTTTTTCATTTCGGTTTTTGTTTCATCGGTTACAATACGAGGACCACGTGTGTAATCCCCAAATTCTGCCGTATTTGAAACACTGTATCGCATATAATTCAAACCGCCTTGATAAAACAAATCGACAATTAATTTGAGTTCGTGCATACATTCGAAGTAAGCCATTTCGGGTTGATAACCGGCTTCGACGAGAACTTCAAAGGCTTTCTGCACCAAAGTGGAAACACCGCCGCAAAGAACAACTTGTTCACCAAACAAATCCGTTTCCGTTTCTTCGGCGAAGGTTGTTTCGATAACACCGCCGCGTGTTCCGCCAATACCTTTGGCGTAAGCGAGTCCGATTTTGCGTTCTTTATCGCCGGCACCTTCGCCAAGGGCAATAAGACACGGAACACCGCCGCCATTAGTAAATTCACTCCGTACCAGATGTCCGGGACCTTTGGGAGCGATAAGAATAGCGTAAACACCTTCGGGCATATTGAACTGACCGTAATGGA
This sequence comes from Planctomycetaceae bacterium, assembly GCA_031279215.1. Taxonomy (GTDB): domain Bacteria; phylum Planctomycetota; class Planctomycetia; order Pirellulales; family Thermoguttaceae; genus WRKP01. The sequence continues at coordinate 4,852 of JAITIZ010000462.1, read as the reverse complement.
CATTAAAACCATGTGTTGCGATAACAAGGTTCCCTTTGGAAAGGTTGGGGCGAATTTGTGCTTCAAAAATACCTGCCTGAAGTTCATCAGGAAGTGTCAGAACAATCAAATCAGCACGTTTTACTGCTTCTTCTGTTGTGAGCGGTGTAAATTTATCCTGAACTGCCTGCTCGTAATTGGGAGTTCCTTTGATTTCGGCAACGATCACTTCGCAACCGCTGTCACGAAGATTTTGAGCGTGCGCATGACCTTGCGAACCGTAACCAAGTATTGCAATTGTTTTGCCTTTAAGTTCGGAAAGATCCGCATCTTTTTCGTAATAAATTGTTGCAGCCATAATGGAAAAATGTTAAGAGTTAAAAATGGGGTTAAAAATAGAGTTGAAAATGTAAGTGAACGAATTGTACAATGTATCACTAAAAACGACTTCTGTGGTTTGATAAAATATCAGCGTTCCTAGTTACGTCAATAATTTCCGCTGAAGTTTTTACTTTTACCTATTGGCATTTTTATGTCAACACAAAACGTTATTTATTTACAGGTATAAAATATACAGCAAAAATACAAATTTGCAATAAGACAGTTCACCGAACCGGATTTTTACATTTTTTGGCAAAATTATATCTCATTTTCCTTCTTACAAGCTGGCGAGTGCGCCGACGTAACCTTTCCGTAAAAAAATTCCCTACCTCGGGATAATTCACCTGAATAATTGCCCCAAAAATGCCGAAATCACCCGAAAAATTTTAACCATTTTAACAACCAGACTGTGAACACGAAGAAAAAATCTGATTATTTTCCCCAAATAAAAATATTACTGAATAATCACAAAATTTTTTGGTCTTCCCTATTGACGATTTTTGAGAATGTGTTGTAATTAGGAAACTGAATTTTGATAGTCAAACTTTGTTGGTTTCGGCAAAATCGAAATCCGGTAAGTAATGCCTGGCGGAGCAACAGGTAAACACATTTTAACTTTTCCTTGTCAAGAAAGGGATACTATTATGTTTGGTAAAAATTTGTTTGATGTCCTGCTCGCCGCTTTATTCTATTCATCTGATTCACTGCCAACGAATATACCGACATGTCCCGTCTTATTTAATAGTTTGCCGTGATATTTAACGGTATTATTTGACGGTTACTGATATTTTACTGTATCTATTTTATAAAATAAAACAATTTTAAGTTATTGTTATTATAAGAGTTATGAAAAATTTAAGTATATGATTTTTTTATTTTTACTAAAAGGTATGTTAATTGCATATTATAAACATAGTTGAATTTTCAAGGATGATTTTTCAAACATGGAGGTTATTTTCCATTAGTACCCTTTTTAAGAAAGGACAATGTATGTTCATGCAAACCTATTTTACAGTGTTTGTCGGGCAGATTATTCTGATTTTGGTCAGTTTAGTTCTGTTCAAAACCTTCACCTCTTTTAGTGGGAAATTGCGTATATTTCCTCGCCTAAATGTTAAAATAGACAGGGGGGGGGGTCTGGGTTCACTTTAGTGGAACTCTTGGTGGTCATTGCGATCATCGGCGTTCTGGTCGGTTTGCTGTTGCCGGCCGTTCAAATGGCAAGAGAAGCCGCAAGAAGAATCCAATGTTCCAACAATCTAAAACAGATCGCATTGGCAAATCACAATTTCTACGATGCGAAAAAAGAGTTTCCAGCATTCAATACTGGATACAGTAGCGTTCCCGGTTTTTCTGCACTCGCACAAATCTTGCCCTTTATTGAGCAGGGTGCTTTGTACGACCAGATTTATGATCCGTTGAACCGGTTTGAAGACAACACCCCCATTACCTATACAAGTAATGAACGGGCGAGAATCAATTCTTACACGGAAAATGCGGCAAAAACAAAACTTACGGGTTATCGTTGTCCCTCGGACGGCGGTTACGACTTTTCGACTGCTTGGACAAATATCGGCGGTACCTTGTATCTTGTTCCGAAGTCCGGACCAGACGGAAAAACGCCGACTCAAAAAGAACCTAACCAAGAAACTCCCGTTGCTTCAACGAATTATGTTGCATGTACCGGAAGTGGAGCTGGGTATGGTTATGATTCACGGTTTAAAACAGACGGTGTTATAGGAGGAACACAACACTCTTCTTATAGTCGTCATAATGTTGCTTTTGAAGATATATTAGACGGTTCGAGCAACACCATCTTTTTCAGCGAAACGATTATCGGGGACGGAATTGACAAAGGCGATGCCCCAGCTCCGCACCAACCTTGGACAAAAGTTGGTTACGCTACCGGTGTTACACAGCGTGTTTATCCCGAAAACATACCGGGAACTTGTGGTTGCGCTGATGCGGCCCCCGGTTTTGTAGATGTGTTCAACGACGATGATTTTGATGCCGGTTCATTTATAACCTCCCATGTGGCTGAATGGAACGGCAACCGCGGATACGCCTGGATTATCGGCAAACCGGTTGCAACAGGTTTCTCTGCTTATGCGACGCCGAATCCCAACCATCCTGATTGGGGAAAAGCCGGATACGGATTTTACTCCGCCCGCTCTTTCCATACCGGCGGTGTCAATGCGGCGTTGACCGATGCAAGCGTCCGTTTTACAAGTAACACGATAGACAAAGAAACTTGGCAACGGTTTGCCGCAAAGGATGATTTGGGCGGAACATTACCTGATCCGGCTGCCAAAGATGCGTTTCCGATGCCGTGATTTTTTAACAACAAGGTAATTAGGCAATTTTCGGCGGAACATAAATAATGTTCCGCTCGAAATTGCTTGATTAACAAGTATAAAATTATTAGAATACGGATAAATCAACATGTTAAAAAGATACCGAGTATTGTTATTATTGTTTATTAGCACTATTGTTTTCGGCTGTTCATACGGACCGGAGAAACCAACCGACTTACCGAAACTGTATCCGGTTGAGGTTTCTGTTAAATTCGGCGGAAAAGCAATTGAAAACGTAAATGTTTCACTTATTCCTGTTGACAAGAGTAAGTGGAATGCCGCGGGCAGTACCAACAGTAAGGGAATTGCTAAATTAAGTACATCCTTTTCTTTTTCGGGAGTGCCGGCAGGTCAGTATATCATTGCGTTCAGCAAAAACCAAACGATTGGAACAGCAGAGAATGCGTCCACCGTAGAATCTGAAATTCCTTTGAAATACAGTGTTACACAATCACAAGAAACGGTCGAAATCAAGCCGCAAAGTAATAAATTGACATTCAATTTAGACGGCGGCAGTGAAAAAAAAGTTGTGAACGAACCAACCAATACCGGACGTATGCCGAAAGCAATGTAAGCGACGGCACTAAAATACAACATCGGTATTAACCATTGAACCCTCTCTCTTTATTTATTTTATAGTTACGCTTTTTGCGATTCGGCAGTATGAATTGCCGTAACTTAAAATTTAATGATTTAACAAAAATTAAGATCATGAAAAAAAGTATTTTAATTGGATTGAGCGTAGTAACATGCTTGACGATTTGCGTTGTTGTTATTTACGCACAAATTAGTAGTAGTCCGTCAATTCCGCAAGTGGAAATCAATGCAAGATTTTCCAATGCGGACAAAAACGGTGATGGTGTTTTGAGCAAGGAAGAGTTTGCGGATTACTTTGCCAAGATACAACAAATGAAATCCGCTGCCAAAGGAACCGTAAAAATTTGTCCCGAAACCGGTTTACCCTGTGAGCATGAAGACGCAGATAAAACGGCAGCGAAAACTGCCGGCAGTGAAAAAAGTTGTTGCAGTGAAGGCAAAAACGCCGAAACCGTTCAGGTAAAACTTTCTCAAGAAAGCGAAGTAAAAGGCGGTTGTTGCGGCGGGAAAGACAAAGCCAAAACTGCTGACGCCAAAACTGCTGACAGTAAGAAAAGTTGTTGCAGTGAAGGCAAAAACGCCGAAACCGTACAAGTAAAACTTTCTCAAGAAGGCGAAGTGAAAGGCGGTTGTTGCGGCGGGAAAGACAAAGCAAAAACAGTTGACGCCCAAACTGCTGACGGTAAGAAAAGTTGTTGTAGTGAAGGCAAAAACGCCGAAACCGTACAAGTAAAACTTTCTCAAGAAAGCGAAGTGAAAGGCGGTTGTTGCGGCGGGAAAGACAAAGCAAAAACTGCTGACGTCAAAACTGCTGACACAAAAAACGCCAATGGTGAAAAAGGTTGTTGCGGCGGCAAGGCAAAAAAAGCCAACAATGATGCAACCAATTCCGATGCGGAATTGACGGTTACAAAGTTGGAAAATCCGGTTACGGTTGAAAAAGCGGAAGCGGACACATCCACCCCCGAAGTTCGTGAGACTGATTCAAATGATAAACAATAAGTTGTGAATCATTGGATTGAGTTGTTACTACAACAATAAACGTAATTGTCTATTTTTATAAAAACCCTTTATTAATGATTGATTCTATTTCCTTTCGTTCTGAAAGGACAACATAAACCAGCCCTACTCAACGGGTAGGGCTGAAATTTACGGGAACAATAATAAAAATAGACAGTTACAGCGAGATAGTAGTTGATAGTGGAGAATGTCGCATGCAATTTACAAGTATTCCTACTTAAAATCCGCATGCGACTCTCTCCACTATCAACTACTATCTCGCCTCTAGCGGGGGTTAAGATAAGATTAAAAAACAAAAATTCCACTGATAGATTACCTGTAGGGAACTTCTAAGAACCTCTTGTGTTTATTTAAAATAATGTTAGACTACAAGTAACGTTAATTTTTCGTATTTTTTCCCCTTTTTTCCCTAAGTTTCTATCATGTTCGATTCTAGCCGTCATCCTTCTTTTTTTGATATTGAAACCCAACTCGACAAGATTCATCATCTGAACGATTTTCTTGTTCGGCTTAATATCTTG
>JAITIZ010000642.1 GCA_031279215.1 Planctomycetaceae bacterium | reverse complement strand
AACGCTTGCCAAAGAAATTTTTACGCTAATCGACAAATATTGCATCGTTACTACGAAAGAAATGTCGTAATTATTCTGTAGAATTTTCCTAGTGTTCCCACGGCTGGTTGTTAAAACGGATGTTCCATATTCGCTTGTTAAGAGTTTTCGCCCTAACTCTTTTTTATTATTTGAGTTAGGTCAATTTTTTTTTGAAATTTTTTATTGTCCACAGTTTTTTTAGTTTTTTTCTGGTATTGGGCGTCGTTGGTTTGTGTGCCGGAAGTACTTCAGGGCAGGGAATGTTGGCTAGCTGAAAAAGTTGTCGGAAGTCTTCTCGCGGTTCGGGAACTCGGTTGATGATGATTGGTTCGGGGCGTCGGTTCCGGTCAGTTGAACACGAAGGGTGCAGAGCGTTTCCAGTAATTCTAATCCCTCCTCAACCGTCATGTCCAACTCTTCCCAACTATTCCGCAATTACCGCAGCAATAAATACGACAACATCACTACGAATACATGATCTCTTGTCGTCCGTCGATGCCGCTTTTACGGAAAAATGTTGCCTGCTTTTGATTACTTACGGAAATGTCTCCAAAATGTCCCCAATTCCCAAACACAGAGTCAATTTTCTGTTACTCATCAATATCGGTACCGTCAGCAAATAAATCAATACCATTTTCATGAATTTTGTTTAGGATTTCCGTTTTGAGTTGTTCTGTGAAATCGGGATTTTCTTTTAAATATTGTTTTGTTTTTTCACGTCCTTGACCGAGTTGCTGGTCATTGTAACGGAACCACGCACCGGATTTGACAATAATTTTTTGTGCAGTTGCAAGGTCGAGAATATCGCCTTCGTAACTAATTCCGTTGTTGTGCATCATGTCAAACTCCGCAGCACGGAAAGGCGGAGCAACTTTGTTTTTCACTACTTTTGCTTTTACCCGTTGCCCAATAACAGACTCACCTTCCTTGATTTGCCCAACCCGCCGAACATCAATCCGGCAAGAACAGTAAAATTTTAACGCCCGTCCGCCAGGAGTTGTTTCAGGATTGCCGAACATAACACCAATCTTTTCACGAATCTGATTGATAAAAATAATACAAGTTTTGCTTTTGGCAATAACACCAGTCAACTTACGAAGAGCTTGACTCATTAACCGCGCCTGAAGACCAACATGAGAATCACCAATTTCGCCCTTCAGTTCTTTTTCAGGAACCAACGCCGCAACCGAATCAACCACTATAACATCAACAGCATTGGATTTGACAAGCATTTCTGTAATTTGCATTGCTTCTTCACCGCTTCCCGGTTGGGAAACAAGCAGGCTTTCAAGATCAACCCCAAGACGTTTAGCCCAACTTGGATCAAGTGCGTGTTCGGCATCAATAAATGCGGCAACTCCGCCTTCTTTTTGAGCTTGCGCAACAATATGTAATGTCAATGTTGTTTTACCGCTGGATTCGGGACCGAATATTTCAACAATTCTCCCTCGCGGTACTCCAAAACCGCCTAAAGCAACATCAAGTGACAAACTGCCAGTTGAAACACCGGAAAGACTAGGGGTTTGGTCAAGTCCCAACGACATGATGGCACCTTCACCAAATACTTTTTCAATTTGCGATACAGCATTTTTCAATTCAGGATTTTTTGAAAAAACCATTTCAATTTTGTTAATTGGGTTTGGTTTTTCGTTTGCGGATTTTGTTTTTTCAGCAATTTTTTTTGGCATGGAATTTAATACGGGGTAAAAGGTTAAAATGTTAAATTTAAAATGTTAAATATTGGCGGTTATTAAGAGTTACGATCAAACTGAAATTATTTCCCAGTTTGTCATTCATTCGTTCAAAAAAGAACGGTATCCATTTTTATTGATTCTTTACAATTTGTCAAGTTACCATCCATTTTATTTTGTAACCATCGTTTCCATCCGCAGATTACGCAGATAATTTACCGCAACAATTTTCTCAGTGCTCGAATCGCGGCATTGGCGAGTTCCGCTTCGCCGCAAAGAACCAGGTTGGCACCGAATTGTTCCAGTTTAGCGATGTTACTGGTGTAACGGCAACGAGATAGAATAATACAATGATCGTTCATCTTGCGAACCGCTTCAACGATTTCTTCGGCAAAAAGATCGTCGGGAACCGCAATAGCCACTAAGGTAACAGACCGAACATCAGCAATTCGTAAAACATTTTCGTCTGCGGCATTACCGGAAATCGTACGAAAACCATGTTGAGCATACGGATGTAAATTAACCGGATTCATATCAATTAAACCGACTTCAAAACCGGTTGTTTCCAAGAACGTAGCAATTCGTCCGCCAATAGGACCGAGTCCGACCACAATTGCTTTTTTCGATGCGTCTTCGGGAAAGATGACACTGTGTTCGTCTTCTCCGCCATGAACGGCGTGATGTTCCGGGGCAAACCGCAACGCAATTCTTAAAAACACCGGAGTCAGGATAATGGATGTTAGCGCAACAAAAAGAATCCGTTGATAAGTTTCGTAATTAAATAGTCCCGACGCAACTCCCTGAGAAAGCAATACGAATGAGAGTTCACCCAGTTGCGATAAACCAAGTCCCATTCCGAGAGCCGCAACCCAAGGAAGCCCCAAAACACGAAACGCAACTCCCGCCGCCAATGTCTTAACCGCCAGACAACCAAACAACGCCCCAAGTGTTAAGACCGGAGTTGTGAACAAAATGGACGGATCAAACAAAGCACCAAGTGAAACGAAAAAGATTGCAGAAAATGTTTCACGCATGGCGACTGTTACCGCGGTAATCTGATTCGTCAGCCGTGTCTCACTCAAAATAACCCCTGCTGCCAATGTTCCCATTGTTCCCGGCAGTTGGAGACTGATTGCCGCACCGGAAACCGCAAGCAAAAGGAACATTGTAAAAAGAACAATAATCTCAACACTTTGCAATCCGAGCAAAAACGGAACACCGTATTTACAGAACAACAATCGGGTAATCACCACAAACGCTACAAAAATTGCCGAATCAAGACCGAGTAAAACGAGTTGGGAGAATGTTCCTCCTCCTTCGGCGGAGCCGGAAGCGAGAGCCGCCATAAGACCAACCAGAACCAAAAGCGGTACCACCGCAACATCCTGAAAAAGCAAAATGGCAACAGCACGAACTCCGTGAAGGGAACCAACTTGCCCCATATCTTCAAGCGATTTGAAAACAAGAACGGTTGAACTAAGCGAAACCGCAGAACCAAGAACAAGACCTATTTTCCAATCACCGCCAATAATCGGAACAAATAATGTTAGAGGAAGAATAACACCGAACATCTGGATAGAACCGCCCATAAGAAAAAATCGCCAAAGTTTTGCCAATTCCGACGGCGAAAAATGAAGACCAATAGCAAATAGTAACAAATTAGCTCCTAAATGGGCAAATTGATCAAGAACTTTGTGTTCTACTTCGTCCACTTTAATTTCGTTGGCAAGATGTTCCAACTCTTGTTCTGTTTCTTCCCAACGCGGGTCTTTTTGAAGTCTAAAATCGGAGGGTTCGGCAACGGGTGATTGTTGTTCTGTTTCTGTGGTTTTAACTGTAACTGATTTTGTTGTGAGAATCCCCAACATCCCGCTGCCAATTAAAGCTCCAATAAGTAGATAACCAACAACCATCGGCAAGTGCAAACGCCGACAAATCGTTCCAGAAATAAATCCGGCACAAAGAATAATCAATAAATCAAATAGAATTTGATGGATAATACTAGTCTCGTCCATAGTAAACGAAATTGAAACAGAATAAAAAAATACTGATTGTTTTGTAATCTATTCGTGGAATTTTTGTGTGAAACACCGAAAAAACAATAACTCAAAGGTAGGCAATGTTTTGCCGAAATATTGCGTCGGCGATAGCCGACTTGACGTTGTTTACGGATAGAAATGGGAAAACCGGCTCAACCGTTGCGACCATGTGTGAAAATCCTTCGGCAAAAGGTTTTCACCTACGGCTTTCACCTACGGTCGCCTACATTAGGTTTATCTTTTAACGAAAATTCCACACTGATATATTACCAAAAATTTTACGGAATAATTACACATGATGATAAACAACAGAATCATTACTGAATTGATACAAAAATCTCTTCATTATGAACTTTGTGTTCTCATCGGTCAATAAAGCGGACTGCTACAATAAAGCGGCAGCCGAGATTCCGGTTATCTGCCGCATATATTCTAACGGAAATTCCCTTCCGGTGCCGCTATTCACTGAGAAACACGAAGGTTCCTTTTTTATTGGAAACGATAACATCCGGTGTTTTATCGTTATTTAGATCGGCGGTAGTTACTTGGGTGCCGACACCGCTGTTGTCGTCAATTTTGTGCGGAACAAAAGTTGCGCCGCCGTTGCCGTCGCGTTTTAGTTCAAACCAATAGAGAACTGCCGGAGCGTCGGTTTCTTTGTCGCCTTTGGAACCGTGCGCCCAAAATCGTTTGCCGGTAACAAAATCCAGAAGTCCGTCGCCGTTAAAATCTGCGGCATCGAATGCGTGCATTTGAGTAATTCGCAATGCGTCGGAGTTCAAATCCGGTGTGATTGGAAGAACTTCAAACTGTTCCCAAGTGATTTTGCCGTCAACATCTTTAATTTGCTTGTACCAGACCAATCCGTAAAGATGACAATGCCATGCTGTTACGACATCGTTTAAGCCGTCGCCGTTCACATCATAAACAAGAATATGGGAACCGGCATCGGCGAATTTGAACGGATGAAAAGTCCATGGTGTTTTATTGGCATCGTCCGGTTGTTCCCACCAACCTTCTTTTTCGATTAGATCGGTTCGACCATCTGCATTGATGTCACCGTAACCGATACCGTGAGTGTAACGTTGAAATCGTTTATCTTCCGGTGAAACAATGTGGAAAGTCCAATCGGGCAAAGCGTTTTTAATTTCGAAAGTTGCGAAGCCGAGATAACCGTTCATATTATAGATGGGACCTTTTCCGGTGCCTTTAATAATTTCTGTCCAAGATTGTGATTCATTTCCGATTTCTGCGGGACCGAGGTGTTTTGTCCAATGTCCTTCTTTTCCCTGCGGGTTTTCGAACCAATATCCTTGTGTTCCGGGGTGCGGGCAAACGAACACATCGTCCCAACTATCACCATTCAAATCAACACCGAAAACAGTAAAATTATCGGAATAACCTTCCGGGTTGAATGCTTCAACCGGATAGATTTCAAATTTTTTCGCAAAATCCGGACCGGCATACCAATAAGGACCGGCAACAATATCAAGTGTTCCATCCTTATTGAAGTCGCCGTAATGTGAACCTTCTGCATAAAATTTATCAGACAGAACAATTTTTTTGAAGGTTGGTTCTTTAGCAGTTGCGGAAGAAATGAACAGTAACGTTACAACAGTTGTCAACAAAATCATAAAGTGTTTCATGGCAGGTAAATTCTCCATTAAAAAGATTGAATGCCGTTAGGCAAGATAGTGATACGATATTCTGTAAGGGCTGTTAATCCCATTGGCTGCTGTTAACGATTGTACTTAATTGGGTATTATCGCAGTATTTATCGTATGAAATTACCGTTTGGGTACAAGCATGGGATAAGCCGACTCAATCAACGACCCGAAAAGTATAAAAGGATTCTCGAAAATTGTCAATAAAACAGCCAAATATTTTTCAAAAAATCTCTTACCCGCAAAATGAATTAGGGTAAGAGAACCATAACCGCAAGAGAATTACGGCATAATTCAGATAAACCGGATAACACTATTAGAGATCGGTGGAACCGGCAAGATAATCAGGACTTCCGGCAGCAACAAACCCTCGACTTGCGCCCGAAGAATCCGAACTCACCCAAAAAGCGTAAAGATGACCTTTACTCAGAAAAAACCGGAACCGAACCGGTTTTCCTGTAAGTGTTGCCAGATCGGTTGAGCCTGTCCATTGTAACGGTTGTTTGACGAAATCACCCTTAATCATAACACATCGGTCTTTTCCGAATGCCGGAATTGTTTGACCTTTTTCATCTAAAATTTCAACAGCAAGTTCACCGTTTTGCGTATCGACATTAACAAACGGAAATTTTCCATTGAAAATAACCGGACGTGTTGTCAGTACACCGGGTTGTTCTGTTGTGGTCATGGAAGCGAAGCCATCGCGACGCAGAATCGCCGCTCCAACCGCTCCGCCGGAATAAATATCGTAATCGCGATTAGGACTTTTCCCTGACCAGCCGCCGTAGTAAAAATAAATTTTGTCATGAAAAACCGCACAAACGGTTGAAGCACTGTGAAGGTAATTGAAATCCCAATCACCGCGTTTTCGAGTTGCTGCGATAAAGGGTTTACGGTCAGGGCGGTGCCAGTGAAAACCGTCACGACTGTACGCAATTTGTAATTCTGTAGTTTTGGGCATTTTTTTGTATTCGCAAATATGATTTTCCGGACCATAATGAATAGCGAAAACGCCAATCATTAAACTTTCGTAGGGAGCCGCATCGAGATTGTAAAGTTGAGTCGGGTTTCCATAAAAAGCCCAGTTGTTTCTTTGAATCAGGTCTTTGGGAACTCCGGGAATTTCTGCTGCTTTTTTCAGGAGTTCGTCATCTGGCCGCATTGCCGTAACCCAAGGATCAGGAATATCCTTTTCATCAACAGATGCCCAATGAACACATTCATTTGTCCAAGTTGCGCCGTTGACAAGATCATCACATTCTCTATAGCCGCGACTTCGTCCCAAATTCGGTTGACCGGTTCGGACACTGTAAACCCATTTTTTACGAAACGGATTATAAAAAATCGTAGTATTGTCCCCAACGTTGGAAGTTCGTGCCGCAAAATTCCAATGAATACCATCCGGCGAAGTAAAAATCTGACCGCCGAATTTATTTTCAGGTCTTTCGTACAAAAACATCTTGAACCGTTGTTCTGGGTTGGTCGTATCGTGATCCAAAAAGACGGAGGAACCATCACGCCTTCCTTCACGGACTGGCAAAATACGATTCGTTCCTGAAACAATATCCAAATCGGGACGGTTCCAATGGAGTCCGTCTTTGCTGACAACATAGGCGGTTCCATCAAACCAACCGGCGTGATACCACATCTTGAACGTTTTATCTTTCGGATCAAACACAACCCCGTCATTAAAAAGTGTTGCGCAAGTTTGTTCGTTGTTGTTAAGTTCGAGTTTTGTTTCTGGTTTCAAGATGGGATTACCTTCGTATTTTACCGGATAGTGAAACTGCCTTTGGAGTGTTGTTGATTCGATGAGAAAATCATCGACAAATAGTTGACGCCCAACATTGATCGGCAAAACCGGAGGAATATCGTTTAAATAGGGAACAGGTTTAACACTTCGATCTTTTTTGACATCGCGCGGAGGCCAAACAGATGGAAGCCGAATACCATTGTACAAAAGTTCACCCGATTCCTCAGCCGGAAGCGGAAAAGAACCAAAAAGAAAAAACAAAAATAAACAACCTAAAAAACAAAAATTGTGTTTCATAAAAATTTTCCTTTTAAAAAATTGAGTAAATTGAGTAAAATTAACCGTATCGCTTTGACAACACATTGAAATTTCAAAACGAATACTATTATCGAAACGAAGTTAAACTGATTCACGATGGATCGTATCTGTCTATTTTATTTTTACCACAGAGGACACCGAGAACACCGAAATTTTTCGTGAATTTTCAAATTGAACTGATCGTTTTTTTTAATGTATTTTCCTATTTTTTAATGCGGAAAACATCGAAATATCAAAACAATATTTTGTGAATTTGGTGTTTTCCGTATTCAAAATAAATTTTAATACAACAATGAAATCAATTGAAAAATAACAAGAATTTCTCGCATCTTTTCTCATTCTCTCGGTGAACTCTGTATTTTTTGTGTTCTCTGTGGTTAATAAAATAGATAGTCACAAAATAAATGGTTGCATTTTAATTTGTTTCATTATTTCGTTTTTTTGTATTATAAAAAAAATAACCTCTAAGTATTTGTGAATCTTTACGAATATCTGCGTAATTTGCGGATTAAAAATCTACTGTTGCCTGATCAGGATGATGATGAATATTCCAGTCTCATAATCGTTCTGTGTGTTTACGATAGACCATGATGT
>JAITIZ010000433.1 GCA_031279215.1 Planctomycetaceae bacterium | reverse complement strand
GGGTTGGCTGTTGTGTAAGCATACCGATAAAACTACCGAAATATCTACCGATAAAACTACTGTTAAAAGTATCGAAATATCAACCGAAATGCGCGTTGTGTGGCATAATATAAACATGGAAACACGTAATTTTGCTGTAATAATCAAACCAGTGAGTGCGAGTTGCTTGAAACTATCGGCAAATAAGAACGAAAGATTATAGTAAAAAAAGGTGAATTAATGGTTAGCAAAAAGGAAGCCCAGGCGCGCATTAAAATAAATCATCTTCTTGAACATGAAATTGCTACACACGAAGGTTTTAAGGAGTTCACTGTCAAAGATAAAAATAGAATTGTTCCGAAATTCGTGGCAATCGTATCGCCAATCCTTCCAGAAAATATGGGAAATATTGTTAATGGCGGAACTTTCAAAATTCGCAGTACTTTAGCGGTGGTTTAGAGCGCTGTGATATGAAAAGCATTTTAAGAACAACGGAAACGTTCGTAAATACAAAAATAGCAATAAAAGATATACTGCTGTGGAACGAGAATGCACGCTTTCCAGATAAATATTTTGATGAAAACCAGCAAAAGCTGATTGATTATATGGTATTAAATAAGGACTTTCGAATAAAGAAGTTTGCAAAAGAGGTCGTAAATGATTTCGGTTTGCCCCAAGTAGAAAAAATCGTAGTCTATTTTGACGGAAAAAGTTATATTGTTCGTGAAGGCAATAGACGCCTGGCGACATATAAATTATTAGCTAACCCAAACTTGGCTGGCCGCGAAAAAGATTTTTTTAGAAAATTATCGGAAAATATTGTCATTGATGATGAATATATGCTCGAATGCTTAGTTTGTAAAAAAGAAGAAGACTGTGAACGAATCATCACTCGTAAACATTTAAAAAAAAATAACGAAGTGTCGTGGCAAGATACTGAAAGAGCTAGGCATAAAATCCGTACTCAAATTGGCAAGCGAACAGATTATTTAAAAAATACAATATCAACTATTGTGCGCAAATTGGATATTCCTGAAGACGGAAAGGAAAAAGTGCTTGGACGTGGTTTTGTTACTATCTTTTGGAGGTTTTTCATTGGGAATATTCCCGCAAGATATTTTAAATTTAAATTCGACAATAAGAATGAGTTGTTGATAGCGGACGCGAAGTTTATTGGTAAATTAAAGGTTATACTTTGGGATGTTATTAATAAGAATGTTGATAGTCGTTCACACAATAAAAATAAAGACATTGAAAAATATTTAGCTGAAATCAATGATGAGAAAATAGCGAACATCAGCAACGAATTCGAGAGGATTGCAAATATAACAAATGGGAAAAGGTTGACTGATGTTGGTGAGAATAAAACTATATTCTCGACTGAAACCCCATTAATTTCTGTGCGAAAAACAGCGATTACTAAGGAGGTCACGTTTCGACCGTTTGGCGACGAGAAACTTGTATTGAAAACTGGTAACGTAAACAATATCTACAGCGACTTTAACAGATTGTATACTTATTATGAGGCAAACAAAGGCAACATCTCCGCTAGTTTTCCGGCAATTTTTCGTTTAATGCTGAGGTTACTTGTTGAAGCTGCTAGTGGTAATTCTACCCGTGATTTTTCCAAGTATGTAAAGACAAATTTTGCCGAAGCAAAGAATTCTTTGACTCCAGATGAAAGAAATACTTTGTCGTCAAAGTCTTGTGATGATTCCACTAAACTGATTCAGCTTTTGAAAGCCGGCGGCCATAATTATAAAGACTCAAACGATTTAAATCAAACCTTGGCGATGTCATTAATTATTGGGCAAATGATTAAACGCACAGATGGTAAATCATGATAAAATTTTATTCGCCTCTCAGATACCCGGGCGGCAAACAAAAGCTAGCAGAGTTCATTGAACGAATTTGTATAGACAACCGAATATCAGGGCACTATGTTGAACCATATGCTGGCGGCGCTTCAATTGCTTTACACTTGTTATTGACCGGCAGGGTAAGGGAAATAACCATTAATGATTTAGACAAAGCAATATATGCATTTTGGTGGTCAGTAAAAAACGAACCGACTGAATTATGTCAAAAAATTGAAACAACTGCTATAACTATTACGGAATGGAAGAAACAAAAAATGATTTTAACTAATAAAAAGAACGAGATCGATTTTCTTAGGCTTGGTTTCGCAACGTTATTTTTAAATAGAACGAATTATTCTGGCGTTTTGAATGGGGGGGTAATTGGCGGGGTTAATCAGGCCAATAAATACAGAATTGATTGTCGCTTCAATAAAGCAAGTATTATTGAGAAAATCAGAGCTATTGCGAGCCATGCTTCCAAAATAAACGTGATGAACCTGGACGCAGTTGAGTTAATTAGTGGAATTGAACGTGATCGAAACACGATATTCTATTTCGATCCACCATATTTTGTCAAAGGGCAAAGTTTGTATATGAACCATTATCGGTATGATGATCATCAAGCCGTGAGTGAAAAAATAAAGAGTATAAGGAATGCACAATGGATCGTGTCATATGACGATGTTCTCGATATACGCGAATTGTACAGCGACTGCAATACGTTTAATTATCAATTACGACATTGCGCTAGATCAAGTAGAGTCGGGAAAGAGAGTTTATTTTTTAGTCGGGGGTTAGTTGTTGGAGAAGAATCAAAGAAACAATTGGTGGGAGCGGAAAAAAATGAGTAGAATCAAATTTGCAAAAAGCGATGAAGAACAAATTTGCCATTTAATACTAAAGTCTATTTAATCACAACGCATTTAGTTTGATATGCCCGTATTCCCTTCAATCAGTTTTGGTAGGCATTTTTAAAAAGGTCGCAATTGAAAGAGTCGAGCGAGATTCAAACGCTTTAGCCAAGTTGCAGGTCGGTGCGGATTTGGGCGGAGAGTTGGGGGTTGGCTAGGTGGGCGACGATGGCGAGGGCGAAATCAATGCTGAGGCCGGCACCGGCGGCAGTGAAGAGATTTCCTGATTGGACAATGGGTTGGCTGACGTAATTGGCTTCAAAGTCGGTTTGGCAGCCGGCGTAACAAGTGAGTCGGCGCTCCGGTGTCAGTAGACCCCATTCATAGAG
>JAITIZ010000378.1 GCA_031279215.1 Planctomycetaceae bacterium | reverse complement strand
GGGAACTTCTAAAAACTAATATTTAGGAGGAACGCAGGCGTCTCGCCTGCCCTGTTTTTTTACAAAAAACGCCTAAAAATGCGGTCGAGACGACCGCGTTCCTTCTAACAATAAATTTTTTTCAGTAGGATTTTAGTAGTTCCAAATAGGTAAACTATTGTCAATTGAAATTTAACGATCAACTACGTTTACGTTTTATTAATGTTGTTACAAACAGTTTAGGCGGGATGTTGCTCTACGCTATTACCGAATTACCGATTGTTTATTCGGGGCGGTTGGTTACTGAATAGTTCCATTTTTACTCTACGGAACAATGACAATTTTTCCACTGAAATATTATGAATTTTCAAGTATCCAATTGAGTATTTAACCGCAAAAAGGCTTGTCGAAGAGAGACCCGAACACCTAAAAGGTTACGCTTATGGCTGCTTGGTTTCCCACCTGACCAGATTCACGGTCTTTCACCGCCGGATCCCTCTTCGGCAAGCCTTGTAAAAAGCACACCGCATCAAATAATTAAAATTAATATCGCAGATAAAATTTTTCTTATTATAAAGTTCTCTGACTATTCGTCAAAGGGGGGTAATCAGTAGTTGATATACTTTGGAACCTGCCATAAATCGGTTACTTTAGGAACGCAGGCGTCTCGCATGCCCTGTTTTTTTACAAAAAAACTCCTAAAAATGCGGTCGAGACGACCGCGTTCCTTCTAACAATAAATTTTTACATTAGGTTTTTAGAAGTTCCCTCTAGTTATTCCGCCGTATTGGGAAGCGGCGGAAGTTTGGCACGTACGAAAATAGCTTGATGCCGGTTGTTATCAAACACAAAGTTTAACCATTGCCGGTCAGCACTGACATATCCTTCGGGATAATTCAGACGTCCTTTGGGACCATCAACCGATTCGGCAACGATAATACGTTTATACGCCCATGTTTTCATCCCGTCAAAACTAATCCACAACGCTAACGGACTACGATGATGTGAGTTTGGATTGTGTAATAATGCAACGGTATTTTCCGCCAAAAGAAATAGAGCTGCTTTTGAACTCGGATTCGGAATATCTGTTACTTCGGCGACTTCAGACCATGTCAAACCTCCATCATTTGATTCGGCTTTGTACAAAAATGTCCCTCCGCCCCAAACCGGTCGAATCAACATAACAATTCGATTTTTGGTCGGTTCGACAATAGTATTTTCCGCCCAAAGATGAGTGTTTTCGGGAATTGGACAACGAATATTACCATGTTCCGACCATGTTTTTCCTCCATCCTCTGAAATCAGAACTCCGTTGCGCGAATTGATTTCCGGTGTCGGATAAGGTTGGCTATTATCCCGATTTCGCCGAACAACATCGAAATTTTGATCATCAAGTTTACCGAGACAATGTTGAAACGGAATTACGATTCGTTTATCCCGTGTAATAATGTACGGTCTTATAAATGTTGCGGCTTCCAACCGCCCCGGCAAGGGCGATGGTTTACTCCATGTTTTACCGTTGTCTTCGCTTACCGCCGTCCACGAACGCCAACTCCAGCCCCAATTTTTAGCATGGGTTGCAAAAAACAATGTTATACGGTTATCAACAACGAGTACTTCGGTTGGTACTTGCCCGATGGTGTTACCGGAACGCGGAAGACCAATATTAACCGGTTCAAGTTTTGACCATGTATCGCCATTATCGTTACTGTAAATAACGCCGATATAATTTTCCGGTGACGGTTCCGAGTTTCCGCCAGTGAGAAAATACAAAGCAATCCGACCATCCGGCAAAATACGCGGAACAGTATCACAAACCATTCGGTTCGGCATGATCCCGTCATAAGCAAGAATAATTTTATCTTGCTTTGCGTCCTCTATCGCTTGTTTTTTCCAGTCAACAGCAAACATAAAATCAACCGACAGTAAAATGACGGTCAATAAACAAAATAAATTTTTCATTGGAAATCTCCTGTGGTAAAATTTTTTATTAACCGCAGAAAAAACAGAGTTCACAGAGAGGGAATTTTTAAATTTTCGTAATATTTCAGTGGAATATTTTTTTTACGCATTATCCTTAATCCTTATTCTTCCTCGTCCTGAAAGGACATTGCATAACAACCTACCGCAACGCGGTAGGGAAGGAACCACCCGATAATATCGCCCTGAAAGGGCAGTGCTTTTGTGAGAAACGGCGGTAGGTTCCATTGCCCTTACAGGGCGATGTTGCGAGGACTTGTTCCCCGCCGCGTTGCGGCGGGTTGTTATGCATTGCCCCGTTGGGGCGAAGGAAAAAACATATTAAAACCATATTTTTGATCCAAAAAAACTGAAAAAATAAACATTCCACTGAAATATTGCAATTTTTCTTTCAGATCAAAATAATAATGACTTGAAATAACGTTTTAATGTCCATTTAAAATTCCTTCTCTGTGTTCTCTGTAACTTCTGCGGTAAAAAAATAAAATTTGAGTTTTTGAAAGTACCCTTTAGTTAATTCGAATTTTGACTGCTTTCCCGACATCCAGAGTAAGTTCTTTGGTTTCGGCGGTAATGTCAAGCACCAACGGAGTTGTTAGCGGATTAGTGTAAATTTTTTCGACAAGTGTATAAACTTTCGGATCACCGGCTTCATCGGGTGAAGTTGGAACACCTTCCGCATCTGTTTTTACAACAACCGCCTTGAATTTACCGGCTGGAACACCGATAAAACCTGCGGTTTTTAATTCGATTTTTCCTTCGGTGTTGGAGAACCCACTGGTTCCCCATTTTATTGATTTATCTTCCGCAATCAATGTTACGGTTGCTTCGGTAAGCGGTTTTCCTTCCTGTGTCATGATTAATGTTACGGGATAAATAATTGGAAAACCTTCCGGTTTTATGGGGTTATCGTTTGAACATCCGATAACTCCAAAACATACACAACACAAAATTAAAATGAAAAATGATTGTTTCATTTTTATCAATAATCTCCTTTTTAAATGTTGCACGAAAAATAGGGAATAATATTACGGTGCTTTGGCTTCACCGCCGTTACGAGTTCCGAGTGCGTCCTAAACACCATAAGGACTTACTCCGGTTGTGGCGGTTGGAGAAGCAACTGTTTTTACAACCGCCTTGAATTACTGACACTGATTCCTTTGGGTCGGCTATTTTTTTCCGGTTGCTTTATTGATCAAAAGCCGTAAAGCACTTCTGTCGGAAACAATTTTTCCGTTCAAAACATCTTCCTCAGTGAAACGTGCCAGTAGAATTTCTCTAGCATTGTTCCGTTCGTGATCATAAATTACAAAAATAGTTCCGTCATCAGCTTGATCGCCATCAGGATAGGAAACCTGTCGTTCATCAAGCATAAGACCGCCTTTCCATGTTTTACCGTCATCATCGGAAAGGAACGCCTGAAGATGAGTTCGTCCGATTCTTTCCGACATGTTGCCGTTTTTGACGAATAACAGATTACCTGATTTTAGACGCCGTACAAAAAATCTTGAGGTTGTGTTAAGAATTTTGGAAGGTTTCGGTTCCGTCCATGTTTTACAACCATCGGTCGAAAAGGATTCAGCGATTCCATATTTTGTACGGAGCAATGCCCAAAAGGAACCGTCTTTCTTTTCGATAATATTTGTTTCATCATGATCGGCATCTTTTCGTGAAACGGTAACATGACCGATTGACTGAAAGGTTTTTCCCTTGTTTTCTGAAACAACAAAATGTGTTCCGGGTTCAAATATTGTACCGGGATAAACATAACCGTCATTCTTAAGAACAACCGGATGAATCCAACGGTTTTTGGAATCGACAATTGATTTGGTTGATTTGAGACCGTCACAAATTCGTTTTGGTACAGACCACACCGCATCTTCACGATCTGGTGTGTCGGTTGTCATATACCATGTACCGGCACTGGATTCGATACCCACTACAAGTTGTGTCCAAAAGAACCAGACTTTCCCTTCCGGGTCTGTCCACAAAGCAGGATCAACCACCCGAACCGGACCCGGCATATCAATCGCAAGAAGCGGAACAGTCCATGTTTTTCCTGTATCATTACTTGTTACAAGAAAAACGCAGTTATCATGTGTTCCTTCGTGGCTGCCGCCGGAATACCATGCCGCCCAAAGACGACCTTTGGGCGCAACAGTTATATTCGGAATTCCCTGCCAAAGCCGTTTATCATCACGATATTCAGGCGGAACCGGTTGCAAAATGTCAGGCGGATCAAGTAATCCTGGAAATTCCTGCGCCGACAAAAAATGTAGCGAAAACACAAAGAAAATAAAGAAAAAAAATATTGTTTTCATTGCAATAATTGATTAAAGGATATTGTTCAAATTAAATGAAATACTTGTTTTGAGAAAAAACCTAAACGGCTGAATCCCGAAACGTTACGAAAAAATGTTAATACCATCATATTTACCGGATGTTCCACTTAGGAAAAAGACTTTTTTTGTTGTAAGTCCTTTTGTATTATTAAGTTACAAAAAAATCGGGATCATTTTTAATGTCCACATTCGTTAAACTTTGAAAAATAAAGACAAAAACGAAAATGGATTATACTCTGTCCCATTATCACGTCAAACCCATTCCATGCCAAAAATAGAAAAATTTCATTGGTACATGAGATTCTTCTTTTTTGTTATAACCGTTATAACCTATTGATACAAAAGAACTTACAGCAAATTTACGTAAAACTACGATGGAATATCCGATTTACGGTGCTTGGGCTTCACCGCCGTTACGAGTTCCGAGTGCTCCCCAAACCCCATAAGGACTTGCGCCTGATGTTGCGGTTGGTGAAGCGGCTGTTAAGTCGCCGCAACCGATTGTATCACTCGCAAAAAATACCGAACCATCAGCCCGTGCAACCTGAACGCCGCCCGGATGATTACTCGTTGCGGACATAAGACCAGCAAAAAAATAATTAGCACTGGTCGTTCCATAACCGCCGCAAGACGGAGAATTGGGCGGTAAAACCGTCGTAAATCCTCCTTGGTCACTTTGCCGTCCTGAAAATCGGTTAGCTCCTCGCCACATATTAAATGATGTTCCAGAAACTTCATTACCGTTCCTATAATTGAAACAAGTTTGTGGATTGGTTGGTGCCGTTGAATTAAGCCGAATAGCTCCTTGTTTAATGGATCTGGTAATAGCGGTGGCGGACGAGTCGATTTCCGATGAATAGCGTGAACCGATAACCATTTCACTCATCATCGCCGTATTGCTTGTTCCATCGGTGCAGGAAGACATGTCGTGCCAGACTAAGGTACCGAACAGACCGCGAAATACTCCTGATGCATAATAATTATTTGCCCAACTATCACCGATACAATAAGTATAATTGTTACGTTGTGCAGGTTGAGGATTCATCTGTTTGGAATCACCATCCGATGGGCAATGGAAAATGGAAACAGGTGCTTGAAAGAAAGTTGTCAAAGCATTGGTGTTACCGGTAAACCAAGGCATAAACCCAGCTCCAGCAGGTTTCGTTCCACCGCTGGTTGTCGGTTTTGTTGTTCCCGTAACGTATTGGTGGTAAATGTCATAGATAGATTGTTGTTCGGCGAAAGGCAACACATAAAACAATGCCCCAAAACCATGCCAATGACCACTTGCGGCAGTGGAACTGGGGGACTCAGGTCCGCCGTTGGTACAACAATAACACGAAGGTCCGCCTCGTCCTGCCGGAAAAGCAAGATACGTGTCGTGATAGTTGTGCATGGCGATACTGAACTGTTTCAAATGGTTGGAACACGTCATCCGTCTTGCGGCTTCTCTCGCTGCCTGAACAGCCGGTAACAAAAGAGCAATTAACACGCCGATAATCGCAATCACCACAAGAAGTTCGACCAGTGTAAAACCGAAAGATGAAGAACGGAGAAGTTGTAAAAAGTTTATAGGAAAGAGTTTAGGACGTGAACACGTTCCGATATTCTTTCTTAACTATCTACTAAAGTTTCCCCCCCCCCCCCCCCCCTGATTTACCCATTTTAACATTGAAATTTTCGCAAAAAATTCTGCAAAAATCCAGACCAAATACATTACTGAAT
>JAITIZ010000252.1 GCA_031279215.1 Planctomycetaceae bacterium | reverse complement strand
ATATCGTATTTGTATTCGGTTGTCCGAACATCATCACCGGCTTTGACAATAGATTTCCAAACTCGTCCTTGCGAATCATAAACTGTTTCAGTTACAAGTCCGTTTGCTTGTTTGACAATGACTTGTCGGTCAAGATTATCGTATTCATAAATTGTAATATTGCCGAGAGCATCAATTGAACTATGAACACGACCTTTCGTGTCGTATTCCGTCGAAGTACGATAAACTTCTGTTCCCGTTACATCAATAGACGATTCGCCATCTGTTGTAATCTTAATCTTACATCCTTCATAACGAATACTTCCGACACTGCGCCCCTGCGAATATCGAAAATAATTTTTCTTTCGGATTTTATCAAAACTATAATTTCTCAAAATAATTCAGCCTTCTAATAATTTACTTCAAATTATATTATTGTATCAGCAATTTTAATCTATTTTTTTCGTAATTTCTTTGCTATTTCTTCTAGTATTTCTTCCATTTGCTGTTTAATTGCATTATCATCTGAGTTTTGTGCTAATACATTCAATTCTGCTACAAAATTATCTGCTTCTTTATTAAATTTTGAAGTAGCTAACCATCCGAATATCTCAAACAATGCAGCTCGAACAATAAAAATATTTTTTTCGTTTAGATATTTCCTTGTTTCTAATATGATTTCTTGAGGAGTTGCTCTACTATATAAATATGTTTCAGTAATATGTCCGGCAAGTTGTGGATCATTTATTGGTCGATTCTCATAGACATTATCTAACATTAGCCAAGTACCATCCCATTTTGTCTTTTCCATAATCAAAGCTAATGAACGAATACGTATTTCAAGTGTATCTTTAGATAGAGGTGTCTTAATTTGTCCAAAGAGCAATAATAAAGCGTGATAAGGTAGTTTATCAATGTTTGCAACTAGAATACGATGAGCATTTGAGTGATCATGACCATAATAAATATCTAGTGCTTTTTCTATATTTTCTTCTGGATCAGAAATGCTCTTGATATTAAGAAGATAATCTAGCATACGTTCGCCAGATAACATTTTTTGTTTGTCTTGCATTTTATTCCTCATTTTATTAAACATTAAAAAATATTTGTAATTAAATCAATCTATTTTAACATAGTAGAAAGAATATTACAATCTGTTTAAAGCATTCTCAAAACTGAATTTTTTATAAAATTCATAGCTCTTTATTATGAAATACATGATATAAAAAAAATAATTAAAACGAAAAAAATAAATGATAGATGTATTTATGAGAATATTTTTCTAATATCCAATTATTTTGAAAATCTAATAAACGAATCAATAAAATGATCTGAAAAACGATTTTGACGGCTCAAATCCTTTTATTTACAATCGAAACACTATTGTAAAAATTCTTTTATTAATCGATCTTATTTACATATTCGATATGCAATATATCTAATAATTCTTGACATCCATCTAAGCAAGGTGACTTTGCAGTCATGTCAAACATATCAACATTTTGTATTTTTGTGCCTTTTGTATATTTAATTGCTTCATCAACCGATGTAATTTTAATACCAAATTCTTTTTCTATTTTTTGAAGATACCAACTAATAGCTTCGATTTCACCACATTTTCCTTGAGTTCGATGAACGTTCTTTTTTACAAGTTCTTCAATCAGAGGATGTGAAAAACGCCCTTAGGCATCGAAACCAGTTATATTACCTGGTAGATTATCAAGTCCTCTTGTTGAAGTACCCCAAGTTTCAATTTCAAAATGACCTGTCATATACGAGAATGATCTTGGACAATCTTTACCTGGTTTGGTTTTTCCCATCCGTTTCCACATTTCTAGATATTCTACTGCATAAGCTTTGGCATACTTTAAATCTTTGATAACAGCTTCACCTAAATCTGTTGTAGTTACACCAGCATGAACCGCATTTACAATGTTATTTATCTGACCAGAATTGGAAATTAAATTAACTGCATGAGAAGATTTTGAGAAAAAGGTATATTTTATTTTGTTTTTTGCCTTAGACATGAAGTCAATCATCTCTGGGACAAAAAATACTTTTTGAAATAACACTCCGAATCCAAACCCCATTAATTCGGAAAGTAAAAAGCGTGTGAAGACTTGATTAGCATTCAATCCCTCTTGTACACCCACTACCATTTGTGCAGTCACATCAAATAGTAGAAAATCCATTGAATTTTTAAATGATGCAATGCCTCCAGCCATTGCACTTCCTACAGAAACCCCTGCCAATCCAAACAACCCTGTTGGATCTGATATGGACACTGGGGCGGCATGGCAGTACAGAAATTTATGTAACGATTGTGGGTCAGAAAGATTTCCAAAGAACGGATCAAGTCTATTGAATCTTCCAGTAGTTGGATCATAATATCTTGCACGTAAATACTGCTGACCAATTTTTGAATCAAATTGTTCACCACTATACAAAAATTCGGTTAATGCTGTTGTGGAGTCAAAACCGATTGCGTTACCATAAGCGTCAAATGCAAAGATTTGGGCAATTGTCATTGCCGCATCTAATAATACTCGTGTTGAACCATGTCCGTCAAAGGTAAAGTAATGCGTTGTTTTTGTCCCATTTATTTCAATTGTCTGAGAAATACGTTGATGTCCGATAACATAAGAAATTGTT
>JAITIZ010000184.1 GCA_031279215.1 Planctomycetaceae bacterium | reverse complement strand
TACCCCCGCCATAAAAATCAAGACAAATATTGAAAAAAAGAGAAAATTAGGTAATCTATGCTCAATCTTGTTATAAATTGTTTTTTTGTAATCTATCCGTGTAATTTTTGTTTTCGAGTCAAAAAATTGTGTACCAATTCGCCCCAACGGGGCAATCAGCAATAGCGTAGGGCTAATAGTTGATAGTGGATAGTGTCGCAAGCGGAATGATTACCGTTTTGGTAGTAATTCCGCTTGCGGTACTCTCCACTCTCAACTTTCCACTCTCAACTATTATTCTGCCCTTACAGGGCTTTGGTGTGTTATATTTTTTCCGCCCTACGCTAATGCTGATTGCCCTTTCATGGCGATTTTAATGAATACATATTTAAAAACAAAAACCGAAATTTAAAGTGTAATGAGTATATTACCAAAGATCGAATATCTGCGAAAATCGCTGGACGAAAATCTTCGCAAAATCTGCGCAAAATCTGCGGACGAAATACCGGCGGACTATTTTTCTGTTGCAGTATTGGTTTTCGGTAACGAGGTTCGGTATTTATCGATAAAAAGTCCGATTTTTTCAAACGGAATCGGTTCAAAATGATCCGGCAGAAGTTTTTGTAACTCTGAATCCGGTTTGAAATGAAAGTCCTGCCCATCCCAATTCACAAAACCCGGTTCCACCTTGCCGACATATTTTTGCAACTTTTTCTCCTTTTCGGGAAGTTTATCGTTATCGCTCTTGACAACATGTTCCACTACAACATTATTCGAAACAATAATATTGTCTTTCAAATCGGTTTGTTCCAAAAGTTTTAGTACATTATTATCAAGATGAATCCATTGCTTGCAATCAATCATTACATTGCGCCGGAAAATACAACCAAGCGGAGCTTTCGGTTCGTTTTGCATTATTGTTGCCAATTTGGGATAGCGTTCACTCCACGGCGGATTCTGATAATTAAGTTCTTTGGCTTTCCGTTCCAATTGCCAACTGTGATCATTGGGCGAATTCCATTGCTTCCATGTCATCCCGCGTGAATCCAAACTAATTCCTTGATAACACTCAATAAAAAGATTATTCTCCGCAATATTATCACGTCCGCCTCCAATAAAAACAGCACGGCTCGCTTTATAAAAAACGTTGCGCCGAATCGTATCACCGCTATCGCAGTCGTCAAGATAAACGCCCATTGTTCCGTGCGAACCGGAAGTTCCAAGATCGTGAATATAATTTTCTTCAATAATATTTCCTTGTGTTGTCCAATCGCGTCCAGTGTACAAAGCACCGGCATCGCTTGTTTCCTGAACAACATGATAAATTTCGTTGCGCTCAATTCGGTTTTCATTACCGCCGTAAGCGATTGCTAGATGCGGAGCGTCGTGAATACGGTTATTTTGAACGATATTTCCGACCCCGTGCAGACTAAATGCGCCAGAATAAGTTCGATTCAAACGCCCGAAATGATGAATATGATTGTTCACTGCCCGATGTCCGCCTGCGGTCAATGTTTTACGGTCGCCGCCGTTAATTGAAACACCGGTTCCGCCGATATAGTATAAATCGCAACCGCGAACTAAATTCGTTGTTCCGCCGCTAAGAACAATACCGTTACGACCCGTTGCAAAAATCCGGCACGCAAGAACCGCATTTTTTGTTCCGCCCCGAATTTCAATTCCGTTACCAAATGTCTGACCAAACGAAATTCCTTGAAAACGGACAAAATTTGTTTCGTTAAGTAATACAAGCGGTTGTTCCAACATCGAAAGAATAATCGACGAACCGGACAAATCTTTAGGCGGATAAAAAAAGAGCTGATTGGTCTTCCGGTCAAGATACCATTCTTTCGGTTCGTCCAACTCTTCAAGCAGATTCATCGCAAAATAACGCCGTTCCGAATAACCTGTCCAACTTTGCCCGCCAATTCCGTAACTATGGACTCCAAGCAAGGTCATGATTTTTTGTTTCGAATCAATAGACGCAACTTTGAGAACTTCATCCGACCAATCATGCGTCCAGTAACCGCAAAGCCAAATTCCGTTTTCAGGATTCCATCGGGCAATTCGTTCAGGTTCACGGATTTTCAATGTTTCTTCATCGTACAAAAAAGAACCGCCGTGAGATTTTTTCGTATCGGTTTCGGGATGAACAAAAATAACACCTGCCTTTTCTGCTGTTTTTTTATTGGTTTCATCGGTTTTTTCGTTGTGCGGCAACCCGTTATCAAGAGTTGTTTTGAATCCAGCCCACCCCTGATTCGGAAAACGAGCAATCGTCATCGGTTCTTCATTGAAAAAAAGTTCCGGCGGCGCATTGGGACGACCTTTGAACTGATCACTCCATTGTTTCATAACAGGAATATTCAACTCATTCAAATCTGCAACAAAAACTTTATCATGAACCGCCGGATCAAGCCGTTTCAGAATTGCCGGATCGTCTATTTTCCGAAATGAAGCAGCAGGAACAGCAACACCGCCAATCAGTTCCGCACCCAACGGTGTTTCCGAACAATAAAGAACAGGATTTTTTTCTGTACCGGAATCTTCTTGTTTCAGTTCAAAATTTTTGTTCAAAAAATATTTTCCTGAAGCAAGATAAATTGTAACGGATTCGTCTGGTTGAATTGATTTGGAGTTACGGGCTGCCCGAACAGCATCACGCGCGGTTTCGAGCGTTCCGAATGGTTCCGATTTCGTACCGGAATTTTCTGGTTTGCCGTTCGGCGCAACATAAAATTCGGCAGCGCAAAGCCAAATATTAAATACAAAACAAATTGCACAACAACTTAAAATAATACGTGTCATAATTAATAATGTATCGGTAAAAGATGTTAAATGGAAACGGTAAAATACGGTTCATCGAAATGATTTGCGTACATAAATAAATGAGATATTTCGTAATCTCGACCCTTTTTCTAAAAACGTTCATCAAAATATCTTTGTTTTTTAGGACTTTATTATTTTTAAGTATTTTGGGGAATTTCTAAAAAAATCGCAATATATCAGTGGAATATTTTTAAACTACTCTTACTTGAATTTTCGGTATTTATTTTTAAATATGTATTCCTTAAAATCGCCCTGAAAAGGCAGAATAATAGTTGAGAGCGGAAAGTTGAAAGTGTCGCAAGCGGATTACTACCAAAACGGTAATCATTCCGCATGCGACACTATCCACTCTCAACTACCACTCTCAACTACAGTATGTTGCCCTTTCAGGGCTTGATTTCAAAGGGCAAACCATACGTAGAACGATTGCCCTACGCTATTACTGATTGCCCCTATGGGGCGAAATTGTGTACTATTTTTTTTTGACTCAAAACCAAAAAATTTCACTGAAATATTACGGTTACTCTTTATTGATATTGATTTCTGGTAATATTCGTGCTTTTTTGGGGGCAAACTGATATACTTCGTTAAACGGAGCTGCGTCAACACTTCGCCGGAGCAATAAATAAATCGCCACACTGCTTGTCCAAAACCAGGCGAAGGTATAAGCCGGTTTGATCAGTTGAACCATACCGTACCAAATCAAAATGAAATTTTCCGGCGGCGACAGTCCGCCGTATGTTTCCGGTAACGTTAAATAACCAAACGCCGGAATTGCCGTCTGAACCGGAAATCCGCCCAATTCACAGGTTAAAGCAACAAGCCCCTCAACAAAAATAGATACAAAAACAAATCCCAAAACTCCTAAAACACCGCAAACTGTCCAATAAACTAAATAATGGAGCGGTCGATGATAAAGATACGATAACACCCGGCTCACTGCATCGAAACCGTCCGAGCCGTCAACACTTACTGCTGCGAAAAGAAGTGACCAACCAAAAAACAATCCAACAGCAAGCACCATAACCAAAAAACCCAAAAGCAGAACAATAGGAAACAGAACCGCCACAAAATAATCCAAAACCGGAACCGTAAAAAACCAACCGCAAAGTTTAATTAGAATAAGACAAACCAGCATTTCAAGAACAATAATAATCACAGAACTCAAAAAACCGGTTCCGCGTTGTTTGATGAATTGCCAAAGTTCTTTACCGGATTCAGATTGGTCAATAGTTAAACGCAAGGTAATTGTCCGGCAAATCATTCCGCCAAAAAATGACCAAATCAAAAGTAAAAGAACAAACCAACTAATATGAGCAAAAAAAGAATCGTAACCAGAACGAGCTAACCTAATTCCCGACATTGAAAAAATATCCCAAGGCACCAAAACCGAACGCTGAACCAATTGCCAAGAATATTTCACAGGATGTTCCCGAAACGAAATAGGTTGTAACAAGTGTTGAAGATCAAGAAGAGGTTCAATATAAACCGGTTTCTGAAAATTTCTGTTGTCTTGGGAATTTAAGTTCGTGTTACTATAACAGTTAATCCCGTAACCGATAATCAATGTCAGAAGAATACCGATTATGGAAAGAAACAGAACACGAATTCCGATTGCTGTATTGAAGATACGCAATAGTAAAACAACCGGTGTTAATTCTTGCCAATCAATACGGCGGATTGTTCCTTCGCCAAGGTCTTTCATAATATTTTCTTAATTGAGTGAATAAAAAATACCCTCTAAAAATTTTCCAAAGATTGTATCATATCCGGTTTTCGGAATCAATAACCCGGAATCAAAATAATTGTAATTTCAGTGCGGTTGTTTCCAATTTAACACACCAGCCTGGGAACATTAGGCGAAATTTTAATTTTTTTGCGGTTGTATTTTACCTCTCGACAGCCGTCTCGTTTAGTGATATAAAAGAGACAACTACTTTGTAATTATTCAGTAGTGTGAAGATTTCATTAAGAACTTTTAATAATTCAAAATTCACCGAAAGTTCACAGTACGGGTTTGCCCCGCATTGTTAGACTTAGTCAATAAAACACAGACTAAACCCCGTTGTCGTGAACTTATTGGTCGAAAATAAAAACGGAATTATTAGATGATGACCAATTCATTATTTACTATTTAACAGAATTAAAACTATGTCCACATTTACAGAGGCTCTCCATCAACGTCTTCTTGTTTTCGACGGTCCGATGGGAACAGAACTTTATCGACATCATATTTTCACAAACCGTTGTTTCGATGAACTTAACCTGACAGACCCCAACTTAATTGAACAAATTCTAACCGATTACCGCAACGCAGGGGCAGATGTTCTAACAACAAACACTTTTGGCGCAAATCGTCATACATTGGAAAAATACGGAATTGCCGACCAGCTCGTCGAAATTAACAAAGCCGGAGTACAAATCGCCCGCAAAGTTGCCTTGTCGAGTTCACAAACACCAAACAGCAATACATTGGCAAATTCGTTGTTTGTTGCCGGTTCGATTGGTCCCATTCCCCCAGGAACTTACACAGAATCAGAACTCGAAGCAATGATTCTTGAACAAGTCGACGCTCTTTGGGATTCCGGTAACCCCGATAACAGAGTTGATGTGATTTTATTTGAAACACAACCGTCCCGCGAAGCAATGGAACGCTCCGCAAGAATCATGTTAAAACGTCCGAAAATTCCTTTTGTATTATCGTGTACTGTTGTTTCAGACAAAGAATCAGCATCCGGAGAACCAATCGCCCGACTCCTCGCCCCAATTCCCGAAAATCTCGCTCAACCGGTCGCCTTCGGAATGAATTGCGGTGTTGGTCCCGAAGGTCTTTTACAAGCAACAGAAGAAGCCGTTAAAATTACACATCTGCCGTTGATTGTTCAGCCCAACGCCGGAACCCCAAAAGAATTTGAAGGACGACAAATTTATTATTGTTCACCGGAATATGTTGCAACTTATGCCATACGGCTTGCCAATCTCGGAGTTGCGGCAATCGGCGGCTGTTGCGGAATGACACCGGAACATATTCGCGAAATCGCCAAAATGATTAAACCGCTTGATAAAGGCAGAACCGCAAAAACAATTCTGCACGCAGCACAACCGGAAGTAAAAGAACAACCGGAAACCCCTTTTCAAGATCGTTCCCGATTCGCATGGAAACTCGCCCGAAAAACTTGGGTTACTACTGTTGAATTGGTTCCGCCGCGCGGTTACGATTTAACAGACACCATTGAAAAAAGCCGGAAACTTTGCCGCCATGGAATTGACGCTATTAATATTCCCGACGGTCCCAGAGCAAGTTCCCGTATTTCGCCCTTGGTTGTTGCCCAACAAATTCTTCAGGAAGCCCATATCGAACCAATTCTTCATTTTTGTTGCCGTGACAGAAATCTGATTGGAATGCAGGCTGATCTTCTCGGTTGTGCGGCATTCGGAATCCGCAACCTGCTTTTCGTTACCGGCGACCCTCCCAAACTCGGCGGTTATCCCGACGCAACCGGAGTTTTCGATACAGACTCCATCGGTATGTCGGCAGTTCAACAACGTTTGAATCGCGGAATTGATCTTGGCGGTCAAGCTCTTTCGCCAACTCACGCTGTAATCGGTGTCGGGCTTGACCCAACATCGCTCGACCGAAAACGGGAATTAGACCGGTTTCATAAAAAAATCGATGCCGGCGCCGAATTTGCAATCACCCAACCCGTATTTGATCCCGATGCTCTGCTTTCATTTTTAGACGCTATCGGCGATTGTCCTATTCCAATTCTTGCCGGAATTTGGCCCTTGGCAAGTTATCGTAATGCAGAATTTATGCAAAACGAAGTTCCCGGCGTGATTGTACCGGACGAAACAATGAACCGAATGCAAGCCGTGTCAAAACATTCAAAAGAAGATCAATTAGCTGTTGGTGTTGAGATTGCTCGTGAAATGATTGCGGCGGTACGCCATCGTGTTGGCGGTATTCAGGTGAATGCTCCGTTTGGGCGTGTGGAAATTGCGCTCGCCGTATTAGAATAAACACAATTTTTGTCCGGTAATTTTACAAATTAACATAAATGTTGTCCGTTGATGATGCAAATTTTTTATCCGCAGATTTCACAAATTAACGCAAAAGGAAATCAATGGAAATTGTATTTATCTGTGTTAATCAGTGTAATTTGCGGACTTATATTTAACTGCTGTTGAGTTCATGGATGATTTATCAAAACAGGAATCAGGTGATTTGCGGGATTATTTATCGGTATTGGAAAAAGTCCGAATGTTTCCGCATCATGCTGGTGTTTACTTGATGAAAGACAATGCCGGACGTGTGATTTACATCGGCAAGGCGAAAGATTTACGCAACCGAGCCGGTTCCTATTTTCACAAAGCGGCTCTTGAAGATTCCCGAACCGCTCCGTTAATTCCTGAAATTCGCGATATTGATTTTATAGAAACGGAAAGTGAAGTGGATGCGTTGTTGTTGGAAGCTCGTTTGATTAAAGACATTCAACCCAAATACAACCGCGATCTCAAAGATTCCAAAACCTTTCCTTATCTTCAAATTCGTACACGTGAACCGTTTCCCCGTGTCGAAATAACACGAACTCCCAAAGAACATGGTGTTCGGTTATTTGGACCGTTTACCAATTCAACCGGTTTACGTGGAGCGGTTCTGGTGTTGCAAAAGATTTTCCGATTCCGTGCTTGTACGTTGGATTTACGGACAGACGATGAGCGTTGGCGTTGGTTCCGTCCTTGTCTTTTATATTCGATTCATCAATGTTCTGCTCCGTGTAATTTTCGGATTACGGCAGAAGAATACCGGAAAAGTATTAATCGTCTAATTCGTTTTCTCGAAGGAAATAAAAAATCTTTGCTGACCGATCTTCAACACGAAATGCGGGAAGCTGCTCAAGAGCGTCACTATGAACTTGCTGCTGAACTCCGAGACCAGATTCACCATTTGGAAACTCTTGATCAACGAGGAAAAATCGATACCGATATTCAGCCGGAATTATTTATGATTGATCCTCGCCGTGGGGTATTGGGGCTTAAAAAAATTTTCAAACTGGATAAAATTCCGCGAACTATTGAGGGAATTGATATTGCTCATCTTAGCGGCACGGACATGGTTGCGAGTTTAGTCCGATTTATTGATGGTTTGCCGTTCAAACCTGGTTATCGGCGTTATAAAATCAAAACGGTTAGGGGGATTGACGATTTTGCTAGTATGTCGGAAGTGGTTATGCGGCGTTTTTCTTGTGAGGAGACTGATTATCCGTTTCCTGATATTTTACTGATTGACGGCGGCAAGGGTCAGTTACATTCGGTTCTTACGGCGTTATCTCGAACGCGGTTCCAACCGGGGTTGGTTATTTCGTTGGCGAAACGGGAAGAAGAAATCTTTGTACAACATCAAGAGAATCCGCTCCGTTTAAGCCGTCATTCCTTTGCCTTGCGGCTTCTACAATACGTCCGCGACGAAGCACACCGTTTCGCACAGCATTACCATCACATCTTGCGCAAAAACCGCTTCGCAAAAGAATAGCGTACCATATACTGTTGGGAACTTCTAAAAACATCAGGAACGCAGTCGTCTCGACTGCACATTGCCTATAAAAAGTGCAGGCGAGACGCCTGCGTTCCTAAAAAAATGAGTTTTTAGAAGTTCCCATTGGCGGATTGAGAACATTGACTTGTTTACAGCCGTAAGTGGAACAACCTTTGTTGTCTTGCCAACATTCATGGTGAAATGTTACCTTACAAGAAGGACAAACAATCCGCCGAGTAATCCGCCAATAGCACCGCCCGCCAAACCAAGACCGAATTTTTTGCTATTTTTCATAACAATACCGGGTGTTATCGCAACAAGACAACCAAGAAATCCCCAGCCTATTGTGCGTGCAACCATCTGAACAAAAATGTTTTCCAATGAACCACCGCCGAGCATTCTGTATAGCGTTTCAACAACAGCAAGACCTATTATCGGACCTATTACTATTCCAATTCCAGCGGCAATCAAACCACCCATAACAGCACGCGAATAATTACGATCCATAAATCCCTCCGCAGAAGATAAACCAAATCCAATGAAGCTACAGATGAATATATACCATAGAATGGTACAACCTAAAGCCGTTGCTACAAAATCTTCGTCTTCACCAAGATATTCTATAAGCAAATTGTTGGCTTGCGTTTCTAATTCTTTTTCTGTTATCTCCCCCGATTGCAATTGGGCTTCTAATTTTTGTTTTACCTTCGGTTCTATTTTTTCAATCATTTCTTCACGTTCTTGTTCGGAAACCTGCATAAAAACTTCCGAAGTACCCCATGCAAGGAATCCGAATACTAAACCAAATAATGCGAGGTAACACCACGCTTGATAGAATATACTATTACTACTATTATCGGTAGTTGCAGGATTGTTTCCAGAAAACTGGACATTTTTTCGTACTTGTTCCTGATGTTCTCCCGCACGACGAATCAATTCATCTTGTGTAATTTTCATCGTAACATTGGAACTGTTTACATCATCTAACGAAATTGTAATTTTTTCGCTCATTGTATTGATATGGTTTTCGGGGTTGTAAGTAATTCATTCCACAGAGGAGTAATATCCTCAACACAATTCCACGCATCATTTTTTAGAACGTAATCGGCTCGGATTGCAAACCCTAAACCATCTGTTCCATTTATATGATACGTGTTAATTCCGATAAGTTGTCCTGTTCTGGAAATTAAAGGACCGCCGCTGTTACC
>JAITIZ010000069.1 GCA_031279215.1 Planctomycetaceae bacterium | reverse complement strand
TAACGGCATGTTCCCGAGATCATCTTTTGACTTTACATCTGCACCTTTTGCAATCAAATCTTTAACAATTTTAAGATTTCCTGATAATGCAGCAAAAGATAACGACGAAATATTATGTTTATTTTCGACGTTTATTAGGCTGTTAGTTGAATCTTCCTTTAACCATTGACGGACAACTTTCCAACCTTGAATGTTAATAGCAGATCGAAATGGTTTATCTGGTAAATTTGAACCGGCAAATTTTTTGGCTTGATCAAATTCTGTTGTATTTATGTCGATACTTTTGTTTTTTGCATTTTTCACGTAAAACTCAAGACAATACCGGAAATATATTTTGCCGAAAAGTTTTCTTATAGACTTTTCCGCTTTCGGGTCTTTTTGAATTTTTTCGTTAAAATTCTTCAATGTGTCGGCAAATGTTTTTTCATCAATACGAATGCTGCCGCTATCGGGTACTGACGTTGAAGTATCAGACGGTTTAGAATCATCCGAATATACGGTGCTAAAGCTCGCCTGAGTCATAAAGAGCAATAAGCTCAACATTACGCAAAGTTTGATTTTTAAAATCACTTTCATTTTTTGTCCTTTCATTTTAAAAAGGGTTGTTAATGTTTATTGACAAAGACAACGCGTCTTCGCCGAATCCAAAATTTTCCGTTTTTGAATTAGCGCAACGGATAGTGGAATAGTGGTTAGTGGTTAGTGGTTAGTTCGCATGCGGAAATTATTATGGATCATAAACCTAAATCACTAAATTCATAACCTATAATTTCAAATCACTAATCACTAATCACTATTAATCCGATCGCCCTTTCAGAGTTGGTTTGAAATTCAGAGTTGGTTTGAAATTCAGGTAATATATCAGCGGAATTTTTGTTTTTCAAATATTCAAATCTTTTGGAGTTATGAATTTGAAACCTTTGAGAGTTTCCACTGAAATATTACCGATTTTAATTCGTATGTGCTGCGATTATAACAGTAATTGTCTATTGATTTTGAGTTTGATTTTGTGCGTCGTTGTATCGTTTGTCAAAATCTTTCGTTTCTGCTTCTAACGCTAATCTTCGCCAATTGCTGTTAAAATCTCGATTAAAGGCACTCTCGGCTTCACCCATTCTTATACGTAATCGATATATAACTATTTTCCTAATAATATCTTCTATCTGCGCGAAATAACCACCGACATCCGGCAGAGAGACAAAACGAGAAAGAATTTTAGCAATTCCTTCATAAGTTGCTACAGCATTATGAATACTTTCAACTCTTGCACGAAGGGCTGCTTGTGCGTTGCGGTAAATTGGCGAATGTTCTCCAACCGAAACCCAATAATGTTCAGCAAGGTCTTTCGACCAAAAAACATCGTGAACAGTAAACCAACCCTCGAACTCAACACCAAGATCACAAACAGACGCTTTTATCCAAGCTGGTTGATTACCGTTTCCATGAATCTCTTGAACGACAAGCCGACAAACACGTAAATCGTCTTTCGATTCACTATTGTTTTCACCTTTACTGTTTTCACCTTTACTGTTTTCAGTTTTATTTTCATCTTGCGGCAAGATATTATTATTTGCTGCTGCCAATTTTTTAGCAACATATTCGGCAATCGTTCCTAATGAGGCTTGCTGCTCAAATTCAGACGTTATCAAACCGCTTGAGTTCGCATAAACCGTTCCCCGGTCTATTCTCTGTTCAAAGCTGAGAGATTGTTGTTCAAGTCTTTCAACTAATGCTGTTTTTTGTTCTAACGTCAAACTTTGCCAATTTTCTTTTATAAGGTCTTGAGATGTTATGTCGTACAGTTCCTTATTTTTTTGTAACCAATTTTCAAATCGTTTTTCTAAACTGGGCTTCGATTCATCAAGTTTCTGATTTACCGTTTGTTTTAGTTCTTTTTTGGAATCTTTAAAGTTGCGTACTTCCAATCTGTTAAGTCCTTGCGGCGGTTGGTTGTACATTGTTTTGTCGAGTAAGATATAAAGATTCATATCTTCGCCTCCGTTGTTATAATCTTGAAGTGCATTAACGAAAAGTCCTAAAGAACGGTTCATATCAGCGCGGTATAAATACGCTTTGGGATCGTCTCTTAACTCTATACTCAATGAAAAGCATCTGTCACCGATTTCTGTAAGTTCTTTAATCCACCAAGATTGCAGCAGTCCACGAGCATAGTCTGCAACTGCGGCGTCTGTGTAAGCAGCAATTCTACGAAACATTGTAGGTATTCTTGACGCTTTACGCATGTAATACCATGATTCTAAGAAGCTCATACCGAGCCGTTTTGAAGCTGATTGGATTGCTCGATTTCCTGCGTCGACTAGTTGTTCAAGTCCAGTTTCAAGCTGCGTGTCCATAGGTACTCGCATTTTCAAAAAAGGATTGATTATAGGATGTATTCCTACAACAAAACTTGAATCGTACGAAAGCGTTTCCGGCGTTTGGCGTTCATTTACATTTTCGCCTAAACTTTCTCTTAAACTCTT
The DNA here is from genome assembly GCA_031279215.1 of Planctomycetaceae bacterium. Taxonomy (GTDB): domain Bacteria; phylum Planctomycetota; class Planctomycetia; order Pirellulales; family Thermoguttaceae; genus WRKP01. The sequence continues at coordinate 11,809 of JAITIZ010000069.1, read as the reverse complement.
GTCTTCATACACTTTATTTCGGAGATAATTGTAAAGTTCGGATACAGTTAGATTACCATTATTACCGCCGACAACATAATCCGCTTCAGCAAGTCCGCGAATCAAATAATGTAAGAAAATAGAATGCTCCTCGTTAGGCGATTGTTCATCTAAATTCTTTATGAAGTTCGCTTTTTCGCCTTTGCTGCAAGAATGAAATACAGTAACACCTTGCGGATATTTTTCCGTTCCTTCAATGAAATCTTTACTGTTGTTAGATGAACGGCACGCTTCAAAAATTAGTAATTTATGCTGGGTCGGACATTTGTCTATTGCTGCATAAATATCATTGGCAGAGATTTTTTCATTGTTCGATAAAATAAATTGACTAACCCCTTTTTCTAAAACACCATGCGTAATCATAATCATTAAAACTGTATCTTCTTTTTTAGTACGTTTTGCTAATGATTCAAGTGCATGCAAAATGTTATTGCGATTTGAATAAAGCTGCAGATTGGCTTTTTGTTCATCCGAAATAATGGTAATGTCATTGTAACCGAGTTTACTCAACTGCTTTGAAATAGCCGATATGTCCGCCCAAGCATTGGGAAGGTTACGGTTCTCACCGGCAACAACAGGATCATGATTCTGTACCGTAACAAGAATAGCTCGAAATTCACCATTTACAGTTGCAGATTTTGCTGTTACTATTCCGGTTCCTTCGGTTACGGGCGGTTGAGAATTTTGCGGCGTTGTTTTGTTGCCTTCCGACAAACTCTCTTTGACAACGCTTTCATTGACAACGCTTTCACTTACAACGCTCTCTTTGACAACGCTTTCACTTTGAACGCCTTCCTTTTGAACGCTTTCCTTTTTAACCGTTGTTTTTGTGCGAGATCGGGTTCGTCTTCCTTGTGCGTGCAACAAAGCTGTAGGCAAGCACAAAGTGATTACAAGCAAAATAATTATAGTTAATTTTTTCATTTTTTTTCCTTTCTGAAGGTTAAGTTGTTTGTGATTATTCAGTAGTGTTACTCTCAATAGAGAGCTTCTAAAAACCTACTGAATAGTTACGTTAAATTTTTAATTGGATAAAACGGTATCCAATTTAACTAAAATGGTAGTTGTCGTCGTATCAATCTAATTGGATCAATCGTAGGACGACTAGTTCTTGTCGTTGGCGTATTTTGTTTCTCCGGCACAAGCTGTGCATCCGGTGTATCTTGTACAAGATTATTAACCTGCGTATTTTGTGCAACTTTTCGTTTTTTGGATGAGTTCCATTCTTTTGTAATTTTTTTATCTAATTGTAACCGAATTTTGTCAAATGCAAGTTCTAAATCTTTATCTTGTTTTTCTTTAAGTACAACAAGATTTAATTTTTCGGCTGAAATCCATCCTTCTAGTTCTATTTCTTCTGTTTCTTTTACTGTGTTACTATTTCTGCGTCTATTATTAGAAGTATTTTTTTTTCCTTGTATTATTTTTTTCTTAAAATGTATCCAAGTATTTGCAAAGTTTTGCTGTAGTTCCCATGCGTCGTAGTCAAAAAGTTTTATATCTTTTATTGGGGTTACTTTTTGTTCATTGTTTTTTCCTAATCTTTTTATTTCAAGGACTTCGATTTTATCTCCGGGCATCAAATTGAAATTTTTCTGCATGTTAGTTGATTGTTTTCCATCCGGTGCATCGAAAACAATTGTTTTTTGTGTGATATATGCAGGAAAAATGATGTTATCTTTATTCTCTTCTTGCAAATGCGGAATGGCGCCGGCGGCAAGATATGAGCAAAATCTCATTTTTCGTGATTCTTCACTTAAAGTTTTGTCGTATTTCATTTCTTCACAATTTGCGAAAGCAATACTTGCTGCCTTAAAATTTTGCTGATTAAATAATAGAAACAGTCCAGTTTTATATTGATTAATTTGTACTTGTTTCATTACATCATTTCTGACTTTTTCGATAAACGGCGGTTGTTCAAAATACGGCAGCATACGAAATTGGTAATCTGTCCTGAATCTTACATTTGGACTTGCGTAATCCTGAAGTTCCGAGCGGTTATGCAGATAAGTAAGAAATTCGCCGGTGAGGATTCGTTGTGACGGTATTGTTTTTTTTTCGTCAGAGTTAAGTCCTTCTTGTCTTGCGAGTCCGGACAGTCCTTCGAGAATAATTCGCATAAAGACAGTAGTTTCAGGCGATGTTTTAGTTGAAGCGTCTAAAAGCCGGTGATTCTGCGGTACGATTCGCAGGGCGCGTGAAGTTACGACAACCGTTCCCATTGGAAGAACCCATTGTTCGTGTCCGAAAGGAGTTGTCGGAAAAGTCTCTTTGACAGTAAGCGGCGCAATATCTGCCGGCGCAACCGAATAAGGATTGATAAGCACAAGAATTTTTTGACATTTAACCTCATCATCTTTTTCTTTTTGGGCGAGAATGTCTAATATTCCTTGCACGGGAATCAGCATTTTTTGGTAACATTTATCAAGGTCAGCATGCGAGCGAACTAAATCGCTAATAGCCTTCGGGTTAGTATCATACGGCAGAATGTAATCTTTTCCGTCAAGATGTGTCGTGTACCCTTGAATCACAACTAAAATAAAGTCTCTGCGTCCAGCTTTTTTAGCAACGGATTTTATGGTTTCTTCGAATCCTTTACGAGTTCCGCTTTTTTCTCCAGAGCAAGTTGTGATATTTATAATGCCTTCTTTAGTAATATTTTCCGAAGTAAGCGTTTGTTGTAACATTTTTAAGTCGGCGCGATATTCGTCTCGTGAAGGGAGAAGCTGCATTTGCGAACCGTCGAACAGAACAACATGATATTTCAATTTATCTTTTTGGTCTGTTATTGGTTGCTGATCGGTTTTTTCTATCTCAAGCTTCGTCATTTCCATAAAGCTATTACTGTTGAGATCGCTTGGAATCAGTAACAGCGGATTTGCGATTTTCGCTTCTGATTTCGTTCCTGTATTTGTCTCGTCTGCCGATAAAATTCCGGCACAAAACAGGATCAGGAATCCTGATAAAAGTTTTTCTATCCAATGAATTTTCATAGATTTAATGGGTGTTTTTTTGTTTTTTTTTGATGTCTCTTCTTTCAATCTAACCCGCACTATAAATTACCGATAAAAAACATAAAAGCCTGCTCTCTAAAAGAATAGATAAATAGGCAAAGTCATTAACCGAAAATCCGCGTACGAGCAACTACATAACCCCTGCCAGAGACACCGACAAAGGAAATTGCGGAGAAACTGCTCCCCTCGATACTACTCGAACTAGAATTTCGACAGCACGAATCGAAATTTAATGTACAAGCAGTTCAATATACTAAAAAGAAAGTCATTTGACCTTTTTACAAAAAATCCAAAAAAATTTATTAAATATATCTGTGAAATTCTAAAAACCTAATGTAAAAATTTATAGTTAGAAGGATCGCAGTCGTCTCGACCGCATCTTTAGGCGTTTTTTTTAAAAGTTTTGTAAGAAGCCGATGCTGAACGTATGTACATCGACTTTTTGTTTTGTGTTATAGATATTGGCGTCGTAATCCAGGAAGAAAGAACTCGTCTTTTCACCGTCAAGCCAGTAATTAGCACCCACTCCTAAACTCAGGAAGTTTTTGCCGAGATCAACTCCTTGAATACGAAACACATTACCGGTGTCCGCGAAAGCAACCTCGGAAACCGGAACGTTTTCACCGGCAACATTGGTGTTGTAAAACGCCCTCATCCGAATACCGCCGCGTATTCCGGTTGTTTCCGAACTGAAACCAATTCGAAGCAGAGAACGATTAAAACTCATCCGGTTATACCTCAATCCATAACGGTAATTGCCGTAAGCATCGGAAATTGATGAATAATCATGATCCGCAAACGCATTCTGCCAAAGATATTGCATGTCAAATCCCAACGTCGGACGCAGAATAAAAGTCGGATGAAGCATCAACGGACGTGATAATTCAAGACTTAAATTAAATGTGTTTCCTTTGGTATTGGAAATATAACGTTCAGAAATACCTTGGGCTCCGGTAACACTGTCATAAACAATATTGGCGTTACGGACATAACGATTCATATCGTATTCCTGAAATCCCAACCCAATATAAGTTTTAAACTCAAACTCGTTGAATGGAGCACAAACAAAATAAGTTCCCAAAACATAATCATCGCTTTCCATTTTATCGCCAACCTGTTTCAAATTACTGTTGGCATAAGCGGCAATCGCTCCGATTGCAGAATACGGTGTTAAATTCCATTCACCGCCAACCATAAAACCGGAACGGCTAATATTGTAACTGTCGGAATTGCCGTCTGAGTCGGCGTTGAAAAAGGTTTGGGTAAAATCGCCCCAAAGACCGCCGGTTCGTTTGGCAACCGGTGTTTGACCAAGTACTCGGGCAGTTCGTCCACTAAGACGGTTCCAGTTCACCCGTCCGCGATTACCCGTCGGCATCGAACCATTGCCGTAACCAATTCGGTTAAACAAAAGTTCCGAAGGATTCCAAAGATTAATCAGCGCACTGTTTGCCCGAACCGATGCTCCAATCTGACGGTACATATCACGGAGATCCGTCACAGAATTAGCCGCATCACCCAACGAAAACGCAATATCCGGTCGTTCAAATAACGACGCATCAATCGCCGCCGCTACCGATTGTTCATTCGATGTTTTTGCCCGATCTTTGAAATAATTCAAATCACGAATCACCGTCAATTGCGCTTCATGAATATTGTAAGGATTGATAAAAACATCGGATACATAAAGAAATCCTGTTTCAAAATCAACTTTTTTGAAATTTGAACCTTGTGTAAAAGTTCCTGATTGAATAATTGTGTGGGTTGTTGTTTCGTTACCAAAAATTTTATCGGGAAGAAAAGTAACCTTCACCGTTCCATCCATAGTCGTGTTATTGGAAACAACAATTAAATCATTTTCCGTTCCGTAAATAGGATCATGGAAAACCGGAAGTTCGTCCGCAGAAATATTCGGATTGGAATTAGGAGTTTCATTTACTTCCGTGTTCGGATCAACATTCCAACCGCGAATCTGTCCAATAGCCGGATCATAAATGTTTCCTTTTTCATCAATATATTTACCGTCATGGGTGATAGCACTGGTATATCGTTCCACTATTGTGTTTCCGCCGAGCGTAACTTCGTACACGCTGTTTTTGCCGAAAGTGAGATCGCCGACAACATTGATAATTCCGATTTCATCACCGTTTTTTGCGCCCGGTGCCAGAACACCTTCATTGTTGAGCGTTCCTTCCCAGTAATACGATTCCCGACCAACCAAACCGTACAACTCCATCATGTTCGGGTCCCCAATAAATCGGCGCTGCCCAAGCCGGAACACGCCTTCACCGGCAATTCGTCCGAAATTATTAACTGTTGGAGCGTCGGGATTAGGCAGTATCGTTTGAAATGTAACAGTTTGACTCTGATCCGTACTCGTATCAGTTTCAATCTCGGCTAATATTTGCGGAACAAAATCGGCTGCAATGTTAATTTCCGGTATTTTCAATGCGGTGTTTGCAAGCGGCGATAATAAACATTCGATTTCAAAAGGTTCACCATTTTCGTCAACAAGAGGATTACCATTCGCATCTAAATAAGGATTGCCGTTAGAATCAACGACCTTAACCTTGATTGTCGAACTGACATCACTGGGAATAGCCGGAGTCAAAAGCAGAGTTGCTGCGCGGTCAATGGTCAAATTTTTAGCATAAATGGTATTGCCCAGAAACTCGGTTGTTCCGCCGACAAGATGTAATTCCGTAGTGTCCGCCCCCGGAGTAACAATATCCGCATAAACTTTACCATCCCCAAGTTTGATGATTGTTGCGCTAATATCGCCGCCAAACTGATAATCTGTGAAACCATCGTTCTGAATAACAGCATGCCAATAGGAATCATCAAGATTATAGGACGGATTAACCACATATCCTTGTTCTTTTCCTAGACGATTCACTTCTGTTGTCTCACCTTCTGTTTCGCCTCCGATTTCTGTTTCACCTTCTACCTCTGTCTCCCCTTCTACTTCACCTTCCCCTTCACCTTCGCCTTCACCTTCACCTTCATCTTCGCCGAGACCTTTGATACCTCCTGTCGTTTCCTCATTCGAATAAAATGTTGCTTGCGCATTACCAACCGGAATATCTATCATATTGCCTTGTGCATTGATGGTAACTCCCATCTGTTCAAGAGCCTCTTTCAATTTCGGATCACTGTTGGCGGTACTAGGCGAAATAATTACCCGTTCAGAATCAAGATAAAGAATGTTCGGAATGACTTCATAACGGAAATAATTGATATTATCCTTGAACGTAAAATTGAAATCATTGTCGATTTGTGTTGTTGCGGCACCATTGGCATCGGCTTTGTAACCAAATGTAATCTCGGTACGAAGATTCAACTGCGGAGGTATATTCGTGGTTGTGGTCGTGGAATCGGTCTGTTCTCCGCCGGATTCACTTAAATTTTGTTGTATCGGCGCATCAATGTGGAACGAAAGAATATTACCGTCAATTTTCGCTCCATTCATAATATTGATACTATCAACCTGCGCCGTACCGTCAATGTACACACCAGCCCCGAATACAAAACGGCGGCTGGTTTCATATAATGCTTTAGGATCAGCCTGCTGCGGTTGTATTGTTACGATTTCATGGGAACGGCTTCCGGTGATACTGCCGGAAATATCGAATGTTTTGACGAGAGGTCCGTTTAATTCTTCCAGAAGGGTATAATCATAATACAGCATGCCAAGAGTTGAGTCGGTTGCAACAGGGAGAAGAGCATAATAATAAGAGCCGCGATCACTTCCAAATAAATCTTTCCCAAAGTTAAAACTAACTCCAATACCGCCTTGACCTGTTGCGTGAACGTAACTTCCTTCTTGAAGAATGATGGAATGATTTTTACCGTAAGCCGCTAGAATACCAATACCGTTGAGACCGTCCGTGTAAACACTTGTTCCTCTGGCAAGAGTTAATTTGTTGTTCGAACCGTCAATCCGAATACCCGCACTTCCGGGACCGTTTGCCCAAATGGAACCGGTTTGAATCACATTCAAATCCTTCGCGAAAAGATGCGCCCCCATTGCGTAGGAACTAAGGTTGGGACGCGACATGTCGTAACTTTGGAGTGCTGCATCCCAATAGCCGAATGTTGCGGAATTATAAAACGGCGTTCCGTCACCGTTGGCGTAAAACGATTTTCCAAAAAAGTTACGGCGTTCAACAGTGTAACCGATGTCCTGCATCACTGCCATTTCGATTTCGATAAAACCAGGGTAGTTACGGTATTCCTGCCAACTCATTAACGAATTGGTTGTATCAATATGGGACAATGATCCGCTAGGTTCGTAATACCATTGAATAGGAAGATAAGGATAATTCCAGCCGAGACCATACATATACCCCGTAACCGGTACTCCGCTGTTCTTTTCAAGATTGCTTAATTGACTGACGGATTTCCCATACCATAATTCGAGTGTGTTTTTACCAACAAAGGTAGGATGTGACGGATTGCCTTTTAAATACGGAGTGAGCGGGTCACCCATATCAAAAATCGTACTTGCGTTCTTATGGTTGGCGGTATCATCGTAACCGATTTCTTTTCCTGATTGTTCTGGCCGGACACTTGCCGAATTACCGTTATTGTCACGTAATCGGGAATCGTATCGGGAAAGAGTATCAGGGAATTCCCATGTAATGACTCCAGTGATAGGGTCGATTTCATTGGTTGCGCTGTTTGCAATTCCCAATGCATGACCCATTTCATGAATCAATACCGGTGTCAAATCATTGGCAACTCTTCCGCTTTGAGATTGATTGCCGGATACGGCATTCCAACCGGAACCGACATTAATCGTTGCATGTCCCCCACTAACCGTATCAACATAAACACCGTCCGTAAGTAACGCCTGAGCAAGATCAAGATTATATTGGTCAATCTTACTCACAACATAACCGTTGGTCATAGCGTTAGCGTTTCCCTCAAGGGTATCGTCGGAAAAAATACTAATGACAACCGGTTGACGTTGATAAGTCGGATTTCCAGCGGTATCGAGTATTGGATTACCGTTATTGTCCAGACTGGCGACTTTGTTTCCTTCGGCATCAAGAACAAACGGCATCGTTCCGTTTGCCTTGAGCATGTCCACCCAATACCTCGCCGCTTCCGTAATCGCACTGATTTGTGCCTGAGAAAAATCATCGTAAAAATCAAGCCGGAACACAATTTCATTATCGTTATTCCGAATATTAACCTGAGTAGATTGCGGATTATTGAGATCATCCAGAACATCTTGAGCATACGTTACCGGACAAAGCAGAAATGAAACCAAGACAAAGCATAATAAAACCGCTTTCAAGTAAACGCATGTCAGGTTGAACCGTATTCCTGACCGGTATTCTTTCCAAAGCGAATCAATATCTTTTGCCAATTCGGTGCTTTTTGTGGTCTTCTTATTCTTAATACGTTGCATGCTTGTCCTTTCGAACCGAAGGGTAAACCGGTTGTTTTTACCCATTTTCCATATTTACATAATCTTCCCCAATCTCGTCAAGATCATCAAAGACGGAGTATGTCTATAAACAGGCTCATTCCGAATTATCGATATTTTCGTACTACTTTCTGGACAAAACTTTACAAGAAACTGCATTTTTTATCCAAATAAATCATTTTTTTGACCAATCCGTTTTGTTAATCTATACTAATTCAAAGTAATTATTCAGCAGCACGATTTTATTTTTCCTAGTATTCCCAGACTGGCTGTTAAAATGGTTAAAAATTTTCTGGTGATTTCGGCATTTTGAGGGTTATTGTTCACGTGAATTATCCAGAGGCAGGTGATGTTCCGCTGAAACATTGCGTCAGCCTACTCGCCGGCTTGACCCTGTTGATGGACGGAAATGAAAAAACAAACGCATATAACACAATAACAAACCCAACCGGTACAACGTTTCAGCGAAATATTGCCTACCAATGTTAAGAAATCACAGAAAATCAGCCAAAAAACCTTTCAATATCGCCAATTTGTAGAACTACATTAACCAATTGTAGAACTACAATTACCAATTGTAGAGCTACAATTGCCAATTGTAGAACTACATTTACCTATTGTAGGGCTACAAATGGCACCATCCCATTTACCCGATTTTACTCATATTTCACTATCATGGGTAATACATTTTTTACTGTACTTATTATTATTGCCGCAATACAGGCGGTGATTATTTTTTCGCTTTTTATCCTAATTATCAAATGTTACCGGTGTTGCCCTAGCAACCGGATTCTTGTTATTTATGGTAAAAACAGAAAAAATTAACAATTTACTTGCGTTTATGGCGGCACATGGTTTGTTTTTCCTGTCATTCAAGATTATACTTATCTAAATCTTGAACCAATACGGATTGAGATTTCGTTAAGCGGGGAGTTGTCAAAGGAAAAAAATCGTGTTCCTGTGCAAGAGGTGTTTACGGCTGCCGTTGGGACAACACCCGAATAAATGCAAAACGCCGCTATGTGATTACTGGAGTTTTACCGAGAGTTAACGGCGCGGGCTTGCCCCGCCCAGTTGAATGTTAGGCACAAAGCGCGGGGTAAACCCCGCCGCTAACTCGGTTTTTAGAAATTCCCTTTAGTGTTAGTCAATGCTAATATTACGGAAATAACAAACAAAGACGGAAACATCAAAAACAATTGATAACCGTTTTACCTTTTTTAACAATTTTTAATAATTTTTAACAACAATTACTATTATGGACAATTTTTATGCTGTACTGACACTTGGTACCGTATTATTTGCGGTCTTACTTCTTTCTATTTTTGTATTGATTATCAAGCGTTATCGTCGTTGTCCGAGTAACCGGATTCTTGTTGTTTACGGCAAGAGCGGTAAAGGGCAAACCTCTATTTGTGTTCATGGCGGTGCGCGGTTTATTTATCCAGTGATTCAGGATTACGCCTATTTGAGTCTTGAACCAATGCAGATTGAAATACCGTTACGCGGGGCGTTGTCGATGGAAAACATCCGTGTCAATGTCCCCAGTGTGTTCACGGTTGCTATTGGGACAACACCCGAACAAATGCAAAATGCTGCGGTTCGGCTTCTTGGCTTAACAAAAATCCAGATTGCGAAACAAGCCGAAGATATTATTTTCGGACAACTTCGTCAAGTAATTGCCTCCATGCACATCGAAGAAATCAACCGTGACCGCGAAACATTTTTGGTCAATATTACGACTTCGCTTGATCCGGAGTTGCGTAAAATCGGGTTGGTGCTGATCAATGTTAATATTACGGATATTACGGACGAGAGCGGCTATATTGAAGCGATTGGGCGCAAAGCGGCATCGGAAGCAATTCAAAAAGCACGCGGTGATGTCGCCGACAACGAAAAGATGGGGGAAATTCGTGTTGCCGAAGCGGAACAGGCAAAAGCAATTAGTGTTGCGAATGCGGTGAAGGTGCAGATGATCGGAACACGTGAAGCAGAACGGGATAAAGAAGTTAAATTAGCAGAGTTGACACGGGATCAAGCAATCAAGGTTGCCGATTTGAGAAAAGAACAAACCGTGGGCGAACAAACTGCATCCTTTCTTTGTGAGGCGCAAGTTAAACAATCAGAACGAGATATGCGCGTTCAAACCGCCGAAGCAAATGCTGCCGCAGTAGAAGGTGAAAACCGTGCCAAAGCAGTGGTTGCCGTTTCGCAAGCCGAATTAAATGTCCGGCAAGCGGATGCCAATGCCACTTCAGTTGAAGGTGAAAATAAAGCCCAAGCGGTTATCGCAGCATCTCAAGCAGAGTTGCAAGTTAAACAAGCAGAAGCATTTAAGTTGGGTGAAACAAAAAAACGCGAAGCAGAAGCAGCAGTTCTTGAAGCTCAATATCTCGCCCAAACCAAAGCAGCACAAGCGGAAGCACAGTTGATGGAAGCAAAACAACGCGCAGAATTTGAAGCCCCCGCCAAAGCACAAAAAGCACGAACAATTGTTGAAGCGGAAGCGCTTGCCGAGCAACGGCGCATCGAAGCAGAAGGCGAAGCAAAAGCAATCTTTGCAAAACTTGAAGCCGAAGCACGCGGAAATTTTGAGATTTTAGCCAAAAAAGGCGAAGGACTGCAACGGATTATTGACGCGTGCGGCGGAGCAGAAAAAGCCTTCCAACTTCTTATGCTGGAACACTTTGATAATCTGATTGAAGCATCGTCGCAAGCAATTTCAAATATTAAATTTGACAAGATTATCGTTTGGGATGGCGGAGCAAAGGACGGCGGACAATCGGCAACCGCAGGCTTTTTGCAAAATATGGCAAGGACATTACCGCCGATTTTGCAGGTGATGAAAGAAGTGGGCGGAATTGAATTTCCTGAAACGTTGGCGAAAATCGCCGGAGTCAATGAACCAGAAACACCAACCCCACAACCAAAAGAACCAAACCCTAATTGATTAAATATAAATTGCAACAAAATAAAACATTAGAATATCTTATGAGATCAAACGAAAAAGAACAAACAGAATTAAAACCGCTTATCATCGCAAATCCGATATATGATACGGTATTTAAAAGGTTGATGGAGAACCTGAAGATAGTAAAATTTTTCTTGAGTACAATACTCGGTCAACAGGTTACGGCAGTAGATGTTCTTCCGCAAGAGTTTACACATACAAAGAAGAATGACGAAAACGAAAATGAGACAACCCCCAAAGACAACAAGCCGGTACCCTATTCGATTTACCGAGTTGACTTTATGGCAACAATTCTGACTCAAGAGGGTGAGTTTCGTAAGGTATTAATAGAAGTACAAAAATCGTTGGGAA
>JAITIZ010000062.1 GCA_031279215.1 Planctomycetaceae bacterium | reverse complement strand
AGGAACGCAGGCGTCTCGCCTGCCCTGTTTTTTTACAAAAAACGCCTAAAAATGCGGTCGAGACGACCGCGTTCCTTCTAACAATAAATTTTTACATTAGGTTTTTAGAAGTTCCCTTTTGTATTTTTTGTCTATTCTTCCTTTGTTTGTTTGTTTGTTTCGTTATTTCTTACTCTCCCTACAATTAGTCAATGTAGCTCTACAATTGACAATATTGAAAGGGTTTGGGGGCGGTTTTTTGTAGGAACGCGGGCGTCTCGCCCGCAATAACTGCAGACGGGACGTCTGCGTTCCTAAAACAACCAATTGATAACAGGTTAGAGTATAGACAGTTACATTCCATGTTATCGGTTCATCTGAATTTACACGCCGCTTGGTTCAAATGATTCTTCGGCGGAACGAAATTCAAAATCGGCATTTTGGGTTCCTTCGGGCGGAATTGTGAACATCATTTCACCATTTTTTGCGCGAGTTGGAATTTTATAGGGACAATTACTTTTTGTACTGCCTTCCTCAATATTGGGATCAGGATTGGGGTCTTTCCATGAAATAAAAACAGCATAGTTTCCCGGCATGGCTCCACGTTTTTTACTATGCATCAATGAGAGTGAATACTCACCTCGTTCATTGGTGGTACCAAAGGCGGTTTCCGGTAATTTTCCGTCAACCATTTCACCCTGAAACAAAACGGCAATATTTTGACCGGGTTCACCGTCAAAAGTAACTTTTCCTGATACCGAAACGGTTTTTGAACTGCACCCGGAAAAAAAGAACACAAGAACACAAAACAGGCAAGGAAAAAAAATAATGTTTTTCATTTTTCGTTGTTTGTATATTTGAAATTTGAAGATGATTTAAAACCGATACCGCAAACGGTGCGGTAACAATAACAACAATAAAAAACTCCTAAAAATCCAATCTTTTCTGAAAATAGTCGTAAGCTCTTATTTTTAAGAGTGGGATTTGTAAAAAGCAAGGTTTTTAGAAGTTACCGATAATTATGGATTTTATGGACTGACAGAATCTTATGGAACGGAGGCGGATTCACCATCGCTAATTGCGCAGAGACAACCCCAAATACCAATCATTTTCAAATCGGTTCGGTTTACGGCATAACCAAGTCCGACATCAATATTATTACTGATAAACCGCACGGAACCATCACTTACTGTTCCATTGACCCCATTGGAATGATAGGAACCGGCAGACCGTCCGCAAAAATAAGTATCATTGGGAGTCCCCTGACCGCAAGTTAAAAGACATAACTCCCAATCGTGTGAAATAAGAGTTGCTGATTTTGGTGATGCGGTATAAAGATGGTTGGCTGGAATACTTGACCAATAGGTTGCCCGACGAACTTGAACTTTCGGCTGATGACGTTCAACAAAAACAAGAGTATTCGATGTTCCGTCAATAACCGAAGCAAATGATTCGATGGATTTTGCACCGTCAGTTAGTGAATCGGTACCACGTACCTTATATGTATGCAAAATCCCGCGCATGTAAGCCCGTACGGTTCCACCGCCTCCGCCGTCGGCATCCCACCACCATGATCCGCCGGTATTCGCTCCCGCAACACCTCGATAGGAAGTTTGGTAATGTTCAAACGGTGTATATCTGGTGTGGGCCGGTGTTCCGTCTTCTTTAATTTCTGTTGTCGGATAAGAACGTACTCCAGTACCAGGGTCAGAGGGACATTCATAAATTGTCATCCGCATTTGAGCCAATTCACGGTTTCGTCCCTGATTGGAAGCACTCACTGCTCCCGGTGAGGCATTTTCTAGACTTGCGGCTCCGAAATACATGTCGTAAGCGGCTTGTTGTTCTATGAAAGGAAGAATCGACACTCCCCACATCGAATAGAATCGCCAAAGGCAACTACTCGTTTCTCCGTTGTTCCGGTCAACCGAACCAAATGGAAATTGTTGATAAACATCGTGGTAATTGTGGCAAGCAATTCCCAACTGCTTCATTTTATTGGAACATTGCATTCGCCTTGCGGCTTCCCGCGCCGCTTGAACCGCCGGTAACAGAAGAGCGATTAACACGCCGATAATCGCAATCACCACAAGAAGTTCGACCAACGTAAAGCCCAATGGTGAAGAACGGAGAAGTTGTAAAAAGTTTATAGAAAAGAGTTTAGAACGTGAAGATTTTCCACTATCCGTTATCAACTTTCCACTACAGAGTGCCCCCCCCCCCCTGCTTTACCCATTTTAACATTTGGTTTTTCACAATGTTTTCGGGGAAGTTTTTCAAAGCATTTTCTACAAAGTTTTTCATTGTCATGCTCCTATTTTATAAGGTTTCATTGAAATTGTTGCGATTCGTTTGTCACAAAACAAGCGGCAAAAAAAGCAAACCGCAACCGAAAATAATTTACACAGTTTAATTAAAGATGTTCAAACCGTCAATTAGAATCTTCGTCTTTTTCTGGAAATTTTTCAAATATTTTAAAAATTTGGTGATATTTCAGTGGAATTTTTGTGTGAAATACCAAAAAAGCAATAATTAAAAGGCTGGCAATGTTTTGCCGAAGGGCTTTCACCCGCCATCGCGTCAGCGATAGCCGACTTGACGTAACAGTCTATTTTATTAACGACCATATAATTGAAATCGTCCGCAGATTACGCAGGTTTCTGTAGATTATTTAAAAAATTTTTGAAAATAATTTTTTGGTAATCTATCCGTGAAATTTTTGTTTTTTGCTCTTAACCCAGCTAGGGGTGTGAAATGCATAACCGGCGGCCAAGCGAAGCGCAACCTACGGTTATGCACATCTCGTCCCTGCGGGACTAAGAAAACATAAGAGATTAACAAAATGCCACGAAAATATGATCAAAAAATGATTCCACTGATATATTACCAAACATTTAAAAACAACCAATAAAAAACAACCAATTGATACCAGGACAGAGTATATATCTTGTTTAACTCCCTTTTACCGAATATAATTAAATATCACCTAATGAACTGCCGTTTCGGAAAACATAAATCAAAAAAGTCAGGTCGGCGGTAAAAAATTGAGATTGTTGTTTGTACAACAGGAAATTGAAATAGTCTCGAAATATCCAAAGTAAAATTATTTACTTTCGTTACGTCCAGACACCAACCTTGTTCCCCATTCATGGATTTGGATACTTTTCTAACAAATTGTCAAAAACAAGTCGGTTATACTTTTCGTAACCCGGAACTCCTGCGAACTGCTCTAACCCATTCGTCAGGAGCAGACTCTCCGCAATGTTCCAATGAACGTATGGAATTTCTAGGAGATTCCATACTCGGTTATGTTATCTGTAATTATTTGTTCGATACCTTTCCCAATATGCTCGAAGGCGATATGACAAAAATTAAATCAGCAGTCGTAAGCCGAGCAACTTGTCAGTTGGTTTGTAAACGACTCGGTTTAGATAAGTTTCTCATTCTTGGCCGCGGACTTGGACGGTCTTCACAAGTTCCCGATTCCATTTTCGCCAATACCGTAGAATCATTCATCGCCGCCATTTATCTTGATCAAGGACTCGAAGAAGCACGTAACTTTATTTTGAAAGTCTTTCGGGAAGAAATCGATAAAATGCTCCAAAATCACGATGGCGATAATTATAAATCAGTTCTTCAACATTATTCACAAAAATATTTAGGACTCACCCCAGAATACAAAATGCTCGAAGTTACAGGACCAGAACATCGTAAATCATTCAATATCGGCGTCCGAATCGGTACCCAAGTCTTCCCGTCCGCTTGGGGCGCAACAAAAAAAGAAGCCGAACAACGTGCCGCGGAAAACGCATTGGCGGTCATTCAAGGTAATCAACCCCCTTATATCCATTAATATCAATTTATCTACTCATCACACTTGACCATTCGGCTTTCGTTTTTTGACAGAATCAACAAATTTTAAACAGAATCAAATCGCCCTGAAAGGGCAACCGGCATTAGCGTAGGGCAACACCCTACGTAATAATACACCAAAGCCCTGTAAGGACAGAATAATAGTTGAGAGTGGAAAGTTGAGAGTGTCGCAAGCGGATTACTACCAAAACGGTAATCATTCCGCATGCGACACTATCCGCTCTCCACTATCAACTCTCAACTACAAGAAACCATACGTAGGGCGTTGCCCTACGCTATTGCGGATTGCCCCTACGGGGCGAATTGGTACACAATTTTTTGACTCGAGAACAAAAAATTCCACTGATATATTACCAAATTTCTAAAAACTAATTTTAGGAGAAATGCGGACATCACACCTGCACTGTAAACGCCTAAATAGGCGGTTAAGACGACCGCATTCCTCCTAAAAATAAATTTTTACATGAGGTTTTTAGAAGTTCACTTTACTTTTACTTTTTTGTAACAATTCACGTATCCAAAACAACAAAATCAGATTATATGCTTCGAACAGACGAAATTCTTTCAACAATCCGCATGCTCCATGATGAGCATCTTGATGTTCGCGCCGTAACACTTGCTCTCAATTTAAACGATTGTGCTGGTATTAGTGCCGATCAACTTTGCCGGAAAGTTTATAATAAAATTACGGATTATGCCCATAACTTGGTTGTTATTTGCGACGAAATTGGTGAAAAATACGGTATTCCTGTTACGAACAAGCGTCTTGCTATTTCACCGGCAGCGGTGATTCTTGCGGGTCATGGGCGTCATGCAGCGTTGCAACTCGCTCAGACATTGGACAAAGCCGCCGCCGAATGCCGTGTTGATTTTGTGGGCGGTTTTTCCGCTTTAGTTCAAAAAGGAATTTCTGCCGGAGCTCAAATAGTTTTGGATTCGTTGCCGGAGGTTCTCTCAAAAACCGAACGTGTTTGCGCATCAATCAATGTTGCTTCGCGCAAGGCGGGAATCAATATGAACGCTATCCGGCAACTAGGACATCTCATTCCGGCTATCGCCGAAGCCACCGCTAAACAACAAGGTTTCGGAGCTGCCAAACTGGTTGTTTTTGCCAATATCCCCGAAGATAATCCGTTTATGGCAGGAGCCTACATGGGTGCCGGAGAACCCGAAGCAACAATCAATATTGGAGTTAGCGGACCTGGTGTTGTCGATTCCGGTTTGCGCCGCCGTATCGAATCCGCTAAATTGAACAGTAAAAAATTAACACTCGGCGATTTAGCAGAAGAAATCAAAATTACCAGTTTTCGCGTAACACGTGTCGGTGAACTGATTGGCCGTGAAGTGGCAGAACGCCTAAACATAGAATTTGGTATCGTTGATCTTTCACTCGCCCCAACTCCAACTGTTGGCGATAGTATTGGTGAAATTCTGAAAACGTTGGGTATTGCTCAGATTGGAGCTCCTGGTTCGACGGCGGCAATTGCTCTTTTGAATGATGCGGTAAAAAAAGGCGGACTTTTCGCATCAAGTTCTGTTGGCGGTTTGAGCGGGGCGTTTATTCCGGTTTCCGAAGATTCCTGTTTAGCCGACGCTGTAACACAGGGGCATTTGAGTCTCGAAAAACTCGAAGCAATGACCGCCGTTTGCAGTGTTGGTCTTGATATGATTCTGATTCCCGGCAATACCCCTCCCGAAACAATTGCCGCATTGATTGCCGATGAAATGGCTATCGGTGTTATTAACAACAAAACAACAGCCACACGATTGATTCCGGTTCCCGGTGCCCAAGCAGGTGATTACGTCAGTTTTGGGGGTCTTTTCGGTGCCTCGCCGGTGATGGAAATTCGGAATATCGGTGCCAGCAATGAGTTTGTTCACTTCGGCGGAAGAATTCCCGCTCCGCTCCAATCACTCGGAAATTAATTTAATTTTCGTTTCAAGGTTTATTTTGATAACTATTTTAATAGCGGTCTCACTAACTATTTCATTTTTAACATAACTATTATGACTTCTTATTTAACCGTTTGCGAATCGGCGGCACGTTCTGCGGGTGAAATTCTTCGGACAATGTTTGGTAAAATTCATGTTCGTCATAAAAAGAATCCATTTGATCTTGTTACGGAAGCAGATGTTGCGGCACAAAGAGTTATTGAACAGACGATCTTCGAACATTTTCCGCAACACCGTTTTCTTGGTGAAGAAACTACTTTCGGACTTTTTAATACAACAAATAAATCCGGTGATAGTGAAATCAGTCCTTCTCAATATTGTTGGATTGTTGACCCGTTGGATGGTACAACTAATTATGTTCATGGTTTACCGTTATTCTGTACGTCTATTGCGTTACTTTGTGAAAACCGTGTGATTTGTGCGGTTATTTATAATCCCATGATGGAAGAATTTTATTCGGCAGAAAAAGGGCAAGGAGTTTTTTTGAATGGAAGTCCCATTCATGCCAGTTTCCAGGAAACATTGGGAGAATCGCTTGTTTCAGTTAGTTTTCCGACAATGACTAAAGAAAATGATCCTGATTTACAAACTTTTTTGAAAGCGATTTCGGTTTGTCAGGCGATTCGGCGGACAGGTTCAACCGCATTGAATTTGGCGTTTGTTGCGGCGGGTCGGCTTGATGCGAGTTGGTCGTTCCAATGTCATCCATGGGATATGGCAGCCGGAACTCTTCTCGTCCAAGAAGCAGGAGGAATAGTAACACAACCCAATAGTTCACCAATTACATTCAATGACCCTTCCCCAGTTTGCGCCGCCGCCAATAAAACTCTTCATTCCGAACTCATAAAATTGATTCATGAATAATTACCTTCGTAACTGTCTATTTTCTTAACGACCGCATAATTTAATAATTTAAATCGTCCGCAGATTACGCAGATTTTCGCAGATTATTTTAAAACGTTTTTTGAAAATAATGTTTTGTATTTTTTGTATTTTTTATCTATTCTTCCT
>JAITIZ010000042.1 GCA_031279215.1 Planctomycetaceae bacterium | reverse complement strand
GGGTGCTTTATTTGCAACTCCTGACGAGATGGAAAATTTCAAAGACCCGAAACGACGTTTAGCGGTATTGTTAGCCGATTTGTATTATCTTGCGGAGGAACCGGCAAAAGCACTTGTCATGTACCGTTTGATTGAATCCGGCAGTTTGGGAACACTTTCCTATAACGAAAAAGCATATATTTGTTTTGCGATTTTCTCGTGTTCGTGTTGGGATAAAAGTATTGACGAAATTGCTTATCTTGAACCAAAATTGAAAGCATTTGTCGGAACACCAAGTGAAACCCGTGTAGCTCTCGGATTTGCCAATCGGCTTAAAACGGGAGAAAATCATGAATTATTACCCCAAAAAATAAAAGTTTATGAATATTTGATTCAAAAATTTCCCAAAACGGAAGAAGCGGAATATGCTGCGTTTGTTCTTGGTCTGGTATATATTGATCTGGCAAAAGCGGCAATACAAAATCAAAATAAAGAAATGGCGGTTCTCTATTTACCAAAAGCATACGAACTTTATAATATAAAAATTCAAAATGATCTCGCTGGTTCCTATCGTAAAGATATGGAAAAAATAATATTGAAAATTAAAATGTTTCTTGGTACTACTAAAAGTTAAGTTTCTGATAATATAGAAAGGAAATTACAATGTTACTCCAATTCAGTAAACTGAAAATGATTTTGTTTTTCATTTGTTTTGTCTTATTGCCATTCTTTTGCTTTGGGCAAAGTACGGTTAGTAAGAATGCACCTAATGATCCTACGGAACATTTATTAACACTCAATTCTCTGTTAAAACTAAATTTTTATGTATCCGCTAGTGATGGGAAAATGTCGCGGATTGATACTGTCAGCGATTCAGGAAGTTCGTGGAATGGAAGCGGACTTGGTACACCAATGGCAACTTTTACGGGAACGTCCAATGCTGGTCAGTTGGGAACTTTTACTCCGGGGTTTTCAGGTGATGTTAAATTAATTGGTTCCGGTTCGGGACCAATACAAACCTATGAATGGACAGCAAAGGAAATATTCAGACTGGTTGCTTAGTAGAATGTCCCAATAATGCTGCACCGCCTTCTAATCCCGATCCTTTTGATTTTGTAGGAAAAACGGGAACTGGTAAGGCACCTGTAGGATATTTTACTTGGGAGATACCTTGGAAATTTCATATAATAGGGGGGGGGGAGGATCAGAAAAAACATTTACTCATGTAACTCAAAAACAGACGGTTGGTACGACTAATTTTACCGTTGAAAAATTCGGCATTTCTGGAACTTTTCCTAATCCTTAATACACTGAGTTGGTTTCAATTGTATATTTTGAAAATTTATTGTGTCGCCTGATTGTAAATCATTTCCAGAAAGTTGCTAAAAAACTAATCTTTTGTCTGAAAAGTGTTATAGGTACTTTTTTAAAAGTGAGGTTTTTTTATAGTTCCCTATCTGGAATTTCAAATGGCTCTAGCATCGGATAAAATAAATATTCTGTTCCATAAATTTTTTTTAATGAAAGTGAAAACCATGAAATCCATACTGTTATTGTCCTTAACTGGATTATTTTTTGTTTGTTTATCTTCTCTTTTATTTGCGCAAGATCATCACGCTTTTGTGCCTGATGGAGCCCAAAGTATGATAACTCTCAATAAAATTAAAAGTGAGATAACGAATAATAATATCGACAATGCTCAGAAGTTATTGTCGGTATTATTTCATGACCTTGAACTTGAGAACAATCGTTGTAATGTGATTTGTTTTATGCGGGAAGCGATCTTGTTTTTTAGAGATCATCGTGAATGTTATCTGTCCGATACAATTCGAGATTGTATTATAAAAACATGTTCGCTTAAAACATCAGATTTTTATTGTGTTGATAACCAGATTGAACTACTGCTTTTTTATTTGGAGCAGCGTGATTCTGATAAAATAGAAAAAGAGAAATTTAATACGATCAGAGAACAAGATGTATCTTTGTTATTGGCACTTTGTGAAAAATCTGACAAGATAGTCAATATTGATGATAAAGAATTAGTAATGCCAAAATCTTTCTTTGGAGACGAATACCCAATAGTGGTTACCGGAGTACTTGCATTCGATGACAAAGATGAAGAAAAAAGATACAAAAAATATCTTGAAAAGATCGGTGAAATCAATCGGAAACGTCTTGATAAAAAAACAGCGGTTGCATCCATGCAAGATAGAAAACCGATTGTCCTTGGGAAGCTGGTTTCTCTATATTCTTTGCTTCCTTATAAGATCAATGAGATTGAAACACTATTAAAAAAATACAATATTGACAAGAAATTTTCTCAAGAGATCCTTGATGCCGTCAAAAAACAAGTAAAAGGTAAGTAAGATAGTAGTCTGCCAAACAAGATAATGTCGCGGATTAATTTGTCGGCGATCTGATTTTATTTTCTATATTTTTTTGTTCAGAAAATGGGTAATCTAGTTGTTTCTTTTATCGGCAGATTCAAAATCAATTTTGGATAAAATCTCAACCAAATTGATATTACAAAAAATGTTGTTGAACGTTTATAATCCAAACATTAATTTCAAATATTCTGTTGACGATATTATCTGGAAAGTCCGCACGGCGTATGCAACAGGAATGTATCAATTATACGCCGATTGTCTCTATATTGAAAACAATCGCGGCGGTGATATT
>JAITIZ010000694.1 GCA_031279215.1 Planctomycetaceae bacterium | reverse complement strand
CGCAATTTGAAACCGCAAACTCAATTTAGTGTCGGACATATTACAAAGATAATGCCAACACTTTATCCGCCTTTTCCAAGTTTACCAAAACCGCTCACTCTCGACGAACTCAAAATAATGTCAAAAAGACTTGACGGTAATACCTCTGATTTTTTACCAATTCCTTACGCTGCATATCTAGGCGAAGATTGGAAAACACAAGGTAATTGGACTGGAAGAATCGGTCGCGAATGGGCAATTGCTTGTGCAACGCAAGCTCCTTTTGATACTTATTTTCTTTATTCTCATACTTACTATTACGTTCAACCTGCAATTGGTCCCAATTGTCAAGGCAAAAAAGATGCAATACGACGATACAATCGCGGTAATGACTACAATCCTAAAACTCTTTGGAATTCATTCAGCGGAGTACGGCGTCAAGCTGAATGGGATGATCACGGCGAAACTTATCCTTGGCATCTTGATGGACCAGATATTTGGTATTTGCTTGAAATTAAACACAAAGGTACGTTTCGAATCAGCATGTATTTTGTCAATCCAGATGGACATAGCGGTCCAAATCGGATGCGTGATTATTTGATCGAATTTTATCCGACTGATATGAAATGGGAACCTTTACGATATACTACCGAACCTCCGGGAGTGCCTTCAAAACCAATAGGAATTGATATGACTCCATTGATTGGTATCAATGGTGAAAATTCAGCACATAAAAAATTGCCGCTTGCGCGTTCAAGGGTACGTAATTTTTGGGGCGGTGTTCATGTGCAATTTGTTGTAACGGGTCCGCAAAATTATCTTGTAAAAATTGATCGAAATTATAGTTTTAATACGATCATGTCGTCGGTAGCTATTGATCAAGTATTCGGCGAGCCGACAGAAGAAGTAAAAGAAAATTATGGTATTCCGTTTTTATTCGTTCCATATACACCGCCTGCTTTCCCTAGAAATTTTAGTGTACAAGATTATTACACAAAACGAGTTTATGCTAATTGGGGAACACTAGACGCAATTTATGGATTTAAAGGCGGAATTGAACATCAGCGAAAAAATCGAATATTGCTCTATCAAACCACATTGGCAATGGTCAAAAAAAATAAAGAAGATAAAAACAGAATAAGTCATAATAAATTTTGGGAAGAATTTGAACATGCCGCAAAATGGAAATTAAATTTATGGGATGACGAACAACTCAAAGAATGGAAAGAAACTATGCGGCAAGGATGGGAAAAACTTTACAATAATCATAAAGCCTTACGCCGCGCTGCCGACGTCGATCCCCAAAGACCTAAACACTCAGAAGAATCTATTAAGAAAATTTTAGGGATACCTACAAATTAAAATAATTTAGATTAAAATTCGTACTCTTAACGGTACTAGAATTTCAGAGATATAAAATCGCATTCAGTAAAAAACATTAAAAAACCTGTTTTCCAAAGGTAAACAGACAGCTCGAACCGAAAATTTAAGTGAGATCAGTTTAAAAATTAAACAAATCAAAAAACAATTTTTTAGGAGAATCAAAATTATGTTACGTATTAGTCTGTTGATTTCAGCATTATTTTTGATAATGCAATCGAATAATCTTGTTTACGCTCAAACGGAAGTATCTGTTACCGCAACCCCGTCAGAAAAAATTTGTGCAATAGGTTCTACCGTTTCGATCAGTCTTACAGGTAATTATTCCGCTAATTTAGTAAGAGGTCAAGAAAGTAATCCGCCGAATTGTCAGTGGAAATATATTAGCTCTACGGCGTATTCAGATGAATCTTGTACTACTATTTCTACTATTGTTTCCGCAACAACTTCATCAGATGCCGAATGGGCAACCATGTCAAGCTATACCAAACCCATATCAATAAAAGGACGAAATGTTGGGACAAGTTGGGTTAAATTTCTTATGAAATACCGCTTGAATAATACAGACGAAGGAACAAATGTAATATCAATTACACCGGTTAAAATAGTCGTAAAAAATATTACATTATCGGCTCCTCGCTGGCTTAAAAAAGGTGACGAAGGAACTATCGAAATTACATACGATCCCGATACTTTCGCAGACGGTTCAATTGAGTTAAGCGGATTATCCGATTTATACGATATTATAAATTCAGACTTTGTTGAAGGCACTACAAATAGCGCAACAATAAATCCAACCGACGGCAAAATGTCATGGGAATTATCTGGACGAACCGAAACAAAATCAGGAAAAATTATTGTTAAGATAAAAGGAAAAAATCCTAAAGAAACTAAACTAGCCGCCAAACATTCTACCTCTGAAGCTAAAGCTGAATCTGATGTCGGCGTGTTTTATGTAGACATTATTCTTAACGGAATAGAAGAAGATAAAGAGGAAAGCCCCGGCGTATTTTTCGCCGCAAAAAAAAGAGCAACTTTAGTAATAAAAGCAGAACCCCAAAGTGCTGGTGAAACAGCTACTCTTTCTTTAACAGGTCTTGATTTATACAACGACGAAACAGGCGGAGAAAAAAATTCTAAACGTACATGGAATATTATCAATGAGAATTTACCTACTTGTTTATATGTAAGCGGCACTACTAGTTCAAGCATGAAAGATAAAGAAGCAAAATTAACATGGAAATCTAAAAGTGATACCGCAAAAGTTACCGCCGTTGATGTAAAAGTAGAAGTCGGCGATAACGGCGAAGAAAAAAATGATAAAAAAGTTTATCGCCGATACTATAATCCAATTCCTACACCACAACCAGACAATTGTAAAACATCTATCGAGTTTAAATATTTTCCGTCAGATCTTAATGTCGGCAAGTTGAAACCTAGTGTTGGTAATGATGCTAAATTACTTGATGCGAACAATAACGAAATTACATTAGCTACAGAATGGGACTTGACAACCGAAACAGGACGCAATGCAACAAAAACATTTACCGGTATTATCAAATCTATTTCAAGTAATGTTGTTGATGTCTCTTTAAAACATGAAAATACAAATGCCGAAGACGAAGCAAAAATACATCTTTATCAACTTGAACTAGCTACAAATATCAAATAAATTGATCCGAAGTTGAATAGTACCGCTAAAATTGAATCTATCT
The DNA here is from genome assembly GCA_031279215.1 of Planctomycetaceae bacterium. Taxonomy (GTDB): domain Bacteria; phylum Planctomycetota; class Planctomycetia; order Pirellulales; family Thermoguttaceae; genus WRKP01. The sequence goes on along the minus strand of JAITIZ010000694.1, from coordinate 1,582 downwards.
TAAAACATTCAGATTCGATTACACTTGACGCCGCTGTTTTTGACAATACAACAAAAGTAAAAACCTTAACTAAAGATAATTCAAATTGGAACGGTAAATGGGATAACGGAACAAATAACAATAAATTCGCTAACCCGAAAAAATATACAATCAAAGCTAAATTTTACAAAGACACCGCTAAAACAAAAGAAATAGATTCAATGAATATTGACGTCTTTGTTGCTAGACTTGGAATAGAAAAACTCGAATTTGATTCACATTCTGGCGGAATTTATGTTCCGATGCAATTTCACACAACTGAAGCCGACATCGATTCTGGTCTATCAACTGCTGCGGCAAAATGGAAATACGACGCAGCTTGGCAACTTTCAAACGAAGAAACAACATTAAATGTTGATAATAGTGACGGTTCGGCAGCTCTTGTTGAATCGGCGATCTACACGGAAACTTTTTATCCCAAGATGCCAACCGCCACAACGTCCATGCGATCAACTTACTATAATTATCCGATTTGTTATGTAAAAAATTCTAAAATAAAAATCAAACCGACACTGTCGAATAATTACGTTTCGCATTTAACAGGCAATGCCGCAACAGGAACAATTCCAACAGACGCTCCTGATATTTATTTGAAAGTAAAAAAGAAAACATCAAACGGTTATGGTACAGAAAAACAAACAACAAATAAAATCACTGCCGGAACAACTGTCGAATTAGAGCTTGATGACGCCGCAAAGAATAGCGTCGGTAATGAAACAATCGAGTTCGAATACAACTGGTTCTACAAAGATGGAACAACTGATATAGACATCCCGGGTAATTTTAAGTCAACTCATAAAATTTACACAATTGTCAATACGCCGCATACTCCTTGGGGAATCACAACCGGAAGTGAATATCCATGGCTAGCTGTTGTTGATATCGCAACATCAAACAAAATGGCAGAAGGTGTAACATGTACAACAGCCAATCTAAAACCTCTATACACAAAAATGGAAAAAGCTATGTATGAACTAGAAGGTAATATCGGCAAAGATACTACAGATTTAATGTATGATATTATTAATGGAGCTAGTAATTACTCGCATATTGATAATAATGGATATTATTCACGGCTATCTAATTTTTTACTATTTTTAAAGCCAGGCAATGAACCGAATAATTCTGTATTATGTAGTCGCTACACAGTTGGGATCAATGTTATCAATTGTACAGATTGTGCAACTTTATTAATGGTCTTTACAAATATATTAGGCGGTAACTTACAATGCGGTCTAATTGTTCCTGCATCGTCAACAGTAACAGAGTTTGACATCAATCCAATTGTACCTGTAGGTTATAACAAATTTGTAGGTTTTTTACTTGCTAAAGATTCTTCTTTTAGTTTCCACCTAGTAACAACTCCAGATGCAGTATTAAACGATTCGACCAAAGTTTATGATTTTTGTTTGAAACTTGGTACGCCTGATCCAACGAAATATTTGTCGAATATCAAAGCAACAGAAACGAACTGTAAATTATCTGATGGACTACCTTTTTTTAACGATGCTAATCTTACAATCAGTCCAGTAGTACGCAAAGT
>JAITIZ010000690.1 GCA_031279215.1 Planctomycetaceae bacterium | reverse complement strand
AAAAACTAATATATTAGGAGGAACGCAGGCGTCTCGCCTGCCCTGTTTTTTTACAAAAAACTCCTAAAAATGCGGTCGAGACGACCGCGTTCCTTCTAACAATAAATTTTTACATTAGGGTTTTAGAAGTTCCCTAATAATAAAAACAATAACAATAAAATTTATTTAATGAATATTCTTGCAATAGATATTGGCGGTTCTAAATTGATTGCTGCGTTGTTGTTTGCCGATGATTCCCGATTTGAAATATATTCGGCGGCACATCGGAATTTGGCGGCTGATTGCCGTCAGGAGCAACTTCTTACCCTGATTGATGACGCTGTCGCAGAATTAGGAAATATTTCATTTGAACGGGTTGGTGTTACTATTCCCGGTTTAGCAGATGCTCGCAATGGAATTTGGGTTTACGCTTGTTTTTCGGGAATTTGTGATTTTCCGATAGTCCAAATTCTTTCCAAACGATATGGCAATAAACCAATTGTCATTGAAAATGATGTAAACGCCTGTGCATTGGCAGAAAAAAAATTCGGAAAATGTCGGGAATTAAACGATTTTCTTTGGATAACAGTCAGTAACGGTATTGGCGGCGGACTTGTTTTGAACGGCGAAATTTATTTGGGACATTTTGGTGCGGCGGCGGAGATTGGTCATTTTGAGGTTGTAGATTTTGTTGATGGTTGCCAACCGCCTATTCAATGCGGATGCGGTCATTTTGGTTGTCTTGAAGCCGAAGCCGCCGGTCCGGGAATTGCCAAACGGTATGCCTGGAAACTTCAGGAACAGCAAAAGCAAAACCCATCAATACAAACTCCTATTTTACCGCCTTATACTGCCCAAAAAGTTGCAGAGCTGGCGCGTAACGGTGATGCAATTGCCTTATCTGTAATGGAAACAACCGGTACACTTCTTGGTAAAGCGGCAAGTTATGCAGTTAATCTTTTGAATTTGGAAGCGGTTATATTTGGCGGCGGTGTGATACAATCGTTTGATCTTCTTTTACCTTCTCTGGAAAAATCATTCCGATCACGTCTTTTCCAAAGTGCCAATCCTTCCGTAAAACTGGAACAAACAGGACTTGGTTATCATGCCGGACTTGCCGGAGCCGCTGCAATAACTTTTTAAATAGTAGTTGAACGTGTATAGTTGATCATAAAAAGTATCGCAAGCGGATTTTGATCTGGAGCATACTCATCACACTTGACCATTCGGTTTTCGTTTTTTGACGGGATAAATAGATTTTGATGGGATAAACAGAATGTAATATATTCAGTGTAATTTTTGTTTTTCAACTTTTTTTGAGTTATGAATTTGAAAATGAATTTGAAAATGAGATTGAAAATGAGATTGGTGAAAAATGAACTTGAAGCCTTTTGGAAATAATACTCCTCATACTTTGAATTTCGGTATTCGTTTTAAACTAAAATCGCCCTGAAATGACCATTTATTTAGTTGATAGTGGAGAGTGGATAGTATCGTAGGCGGATTACTACCCAAACGGCAATAAAACTCCGCTTGCGCCACTCTCCACTATCAACTCTCCACTATCAACTACTATACTGCCCTTTCAGGGCTTGATTTCAAAGGGAAAACTATACGTAGGGCGATTGTCCTACGCTATTGCTGATTGCCCCTACGGGGCGAATAGGTGTACAATTTTTTGACTCAAAAACAATAATTCCACTGATATATTACAAACAGTTTTATTCTATGAATTAAGTTACTCTGTAGCTTTTTCTGTAACCAATGGTTTTTCACGTGCTCCTTCGGCTTCGACAATGGGCCACGATGCTCGGTTCGGATCGGAATAGGGGCCAATCTTATCCACAGGAATTTGTTTGAAGCCAAGTTTTAACGCCGGAGAATTGTTACGTAATTTGAACCCGTTGACATCAGAATATTTTTTGTTCGGAATCATTTCGGCTTCACCTTCAAACAGCGGATCAGCAACAATCGAATGAATATCCATTCCTTTTTGTTTCCACGATTCCCATTCTTCCAATGTTTTAACTTCGTACAACGAAATATCGTCGGCAAACACGGAACCGGTTTCACCATTGAAACCAATGGTAATTCGAAACGTTTTCATACCATCAATATAATCTGAATCGCCCGGTTTCGGTATCGTGAACATCCGTTGCGATTCTTTCCATTCGGTTCCGAATTTAGTGTCGTTTGCTCCGCTACTCCAGTAACCTTTGTTGGCTTCGTAATAATGAACGTAAAATCTAATTGGCGTATCTATTTGTAACGCTTTGAATTTTCCTGTTAAACGATACGTTTTTCCGGTTTCCAATAGAATTGGCTTAGAGCAAGTCAACGGATAATTGTCCTGTGTTTTGTTTTTAAGCAAGCGGGCATCAATTCTAAGAGATTGTTTTCCTTCGAAATGTTGTGTTTCATCTATAACAATAACAGCTTTGCCGTCAGGATTGATTTGCCATCCCCAACCGGTTGGCATTTTACCGGACTCACCGTTTTCGAAACCGGAATTAGGTGCAAGATTTTCACCGATATTTTTTTCGGCAATCTTTACTCCGGTCAAAATCGGATTCCCATCACTCCAAATTAAGTTGTGATCAACGATATTATGTTCATGAGAAAAGTTATTAAAAGAAACATATTTTGCCGTTGGATTCCGATAAAAGATGATATTTCGTACAAATTCATTACCGGACATAATCATTTTGTTCGGCAACACAGCATCTTTCGGATGAAGTTTTATGTTGCGTTTATTTTGCCAAGCCGGTTCATTAGCGATTGATTCATACCCCTTAACCATTGTCGGAAAATCGCCGATCCAATATTTGTCCGACTCCTTCCAACCATTACATTCCATCTGCTGAAGATCACAATCAGCGAAGATATTATTTTCGATACGGTTATCGCGTCCGTTATGAAGATGAATACCTGCGCGCGGACAACGCAATATAATGTTACCGATAATATCAACTCCGCCGGCATTATCGTCAAGATAAATTCCCCATGCATAATATGGTGAAACCCATTTTTCCGTACGGTCTTTACCATATCCCAATATATCGTGCATAAAATTATATCGAATTACGGAACCGCGTGACGTAATCCAATCTCGTCCGAGTGTGTAGAATGCACCGGTGTCTGATGTTTCGAGATTTATATGACGGATATGATTGTATTCGAAAATATGATCATTTCCGTCAAATGTTATTGCTATACGTGGACCGTCGTGAAGCAGGTTATGAGCAACACGTTGTCCAACACCGTTGACCGCAATACCAACTCCATAAGCGTTATAAATACCAAAGTGGTGAATATAATTGTTTTCTACACGATGATTTGCCGGTTTCAACGTTTTACGGTTACCGCCGTGCAGGGCAATACCCTTAGAACCAATATAACTTATATCACAACCGTACACGGAATTATTATAACCTCCGACAATACCAATTCCGCTGCCATTATAATTTCCGACATTATGAATCGTACAAGCCTCAATCCGGCACCGTGAAGAATCAAGAAACATGATTGCACTACCTTCACAACACTCAAATGTCAACCCCCAAAAATTCAAATCGGTTGTTCCCGGTTTGAGTTCAAGAATAGTTTGGGTTATCGGAACTAAAACTTCTTTATCTTCCAATGAATCCGGCGGATAAAAATAAAGAGTTTTCGTTTCTTTATCAAGAAACCATTCACCCGGTACATCAAGTTCTTCAAAAGAGTTGCGAAAATAAAACCGATCACCGGGGCGGATTGGATATGAAGCATCTTGTGCAAGTATAACATGCCGTGTTACCGGATCAATTGATTTAACCGAACAAATATTGTTCCACCAATTATATTTTGCAAAAACCATCACCTCCATTTCGTTCGGTTTTTTCCAGTTCCGGTAATCTTTTTCTTCGAGATCAAATTCGTTTTTCGTTTCACCTTCAATGGTTTGATACATTGGAATCCGTTTACCGGCAGCGTAAGCCCAACCGTTGCCGTAAGGATTATTATGATCAAAATTCGGATAACGAGCCAAATGTTGGCGTTTACCGTCAAAAATCAGCTGCCGGAAATAAACATTACTAATACCCGCCGCGGTCATATCGGCTTTGACAATCTTTCCTTGATATGGTACGAAATTTTTAATTCTCTTACCGCCGATAAGAATTGGTTTTTCGTTCGGAAAAGCCCGATAGGTTATTGGAACGTTTTCTGTTCCGGAATCTTGAGATTCGAACTTGATTCCGTCCGGCAGAAAATAGGAACCGCCGCGAATCAATACTTCAACCGGTTCCGTAAGTTTTTGGGATTCTTTCCGTTGCCGGATTTCATTTCTGGCTCGTTCTAATGTTGCAAACGGAGCGTCAATACTTCCAGCGGCGTTATCGTTACCATTTGTCGCAACGTAAAGTTTTAACGGTTCCGCCGAAAATGATTTCGACCAGATATTGTTTACAAAACAGAACACAATAAAAAAAACAATTATTCGAGACATCGGTTTAAAATTTGTTTGGGGGTTTGTGATGAGAATAACAATTTTATGTTAATCCAGTTAAAATTATAACACATACGAAAGTAAGCGTTAATCGTCAAATGCAAGCGTTTATGGGACATTTTTTTATGAAATTTGTCAATTTGTACCCAACAAATGCTTGTACTTGAGTATTAAGGAAACTTCTAAAAACTCAAAATTTACCGAGAGTTAACGGCGTGGGCTTGCCCCGCCCTGTTGAATGTTAGGCACAAAGCGCAGGGTAAACCCCGCCGTTAACTTGGTTATTAAAATTCCCTTCAGTCTCTCCTCGTTTACAAGCAACGGTGAAACAGTTGTAAAAAATAATCTTGTCGAAAAAACAGGGAACGACTGATTATATTAAGGCGTTGATGATTCTCCGCCGTTTAATGAACCGAGTGCGCCCCAAACACCGAAAGGACTAGCATTTTGATAATAGTCAATCGGTTTATAATTGTTACTTAAATTCCCGCAGTTGATCGTTTCGGAGATAAAACGTCCCGAACCATCTGCCAAAACTCCGTTTACTCCTCCAGAATGGAAACTTGATGTAGAAAAGAATCCAAACGTATAAAGATCATTCGCATAAAGGCAATTCGGCGAGTTAGGCGGTAATGCTGTTACGAAAGTAATCATTGATGTGCATCCATGAAAGATTCTTGCTCCACGAAATGATCGATAAAGAGTCGTTGTTAATAGCGTTGGATCAGAGGAACTTCGTTTCCCCATACAGACGGAGGGATTTATTGTTGCGGTTGTTCCGCCTGACCAAATTGTATCATCATAGACAGTTCCTCCTTTAACTTTGGGATTAGGATTCGTACTATCTGTTGTATCGGTACAAACGCTTTCACTTGCCACAATGGTATTTGATGTACCATCGGTAACACTTTCTAATCCTTTCCAAAAAATAGGAAAAAACATTCCCCTCATTCTAAGGGAATCTTTAGTGTATGCTATTGTATCCGAAGGACTAATTGTAGCGTTACTATTGGTAACATCGCCAACCGACATCATAATACTTGTCTTATAACATTCATAACCAGCCTGATCGTTGATTTTCATTGATTCACTATCAGATGGACAACATAAAGTTGTAACACGTGTTTTACCGACAGTAGGAACACTAGACCCTCCAGGATCACCGCCGATTGGCATTTCACCAATAATTGTGTCATAAACAGATTGTTGTTCCATAAACGGGAAAAGGCTGAAGATCCCTGACCAAGAATCATTCGATTTTGTCCCGCCCCAACATCGTAATGCGGGGAATGCACTGTGAACATCGTGGTAGTTGTGCAGCGCGATACCGAATTGTTTCAAGTGATTCGAACACTGCATCCGTCTTGCGGCTTCGCGCGCTGCCTGAATTGCCGGTAGCAGAAGAGCGATTAACACGCCGATAATCGCAATCACCACAAGAAGTTCGACCAAGGTAAAGCCAAAAGGTGAAGAATGTAGAAGTTGTAAGAAGTTTACAGGAAAGAGTTTAGAACGTGAAGACTCTCCACTATCCGTTATCAACTTTCTACCACAGAGTGCCCCCCCCCCCTGATTTACCCATTTTAACATTGGGATTTTTGCCAAAAAAGTCCCCAAAAACACAACAAAACATCTCATGAAATTTTCCATAGTTAGACTCCTTGTTTTAGAAGGTTTCTTCAACATCTCTGCAAGTTGCCGCACATACAACAGTGAGAAACATACATCACAGAGCAAAAAACGAATACCTCACAGTTTACGCCCAAAAAAAATAATTGTCAATAAGGTCTTTCAAATTTTTTTTAGCATTTATGAATTAATGGATTTAGAAATAACAATTTTGACAATTTTACGGTGCTTCAGCCTAAAGTGTAATATCCAAAAACAAAAATTCCATTGAAATGTTAAGGCAAATATTATTTTAACCAAACTCTTAATTGATTAAACGTAAAGTGATGAATACAAGAAGTATAACTATTCACTACGATATGCAACCCTTTCAGAGCGAATAGTTTTTCGTTACTGAATAATTACTGTCCTATAAACACTCAAAGCCTGCGGATAATACAATCCGACAGGCTTTTTGAGTAAAACGACAATCAATTAGATATTTATGATATTGACCTTTAACCTTTTTTGACAA
>JAITIZ010000657.1 GCA_031279215.1 Planctomycetaceae bacterium | reverse complement strand
TAAGTTACTAACACCTAAAACATAATATCGCAACGAAATTCACAAACACTTCAAAATAATATTTCCGATACAATTTTGCATTAAAATTAGTTATAACCTATTTATAATCAATAGTTTACATCACTTCCTGCCCCCGGTGAACAACGCCGTTTTGAAAAGTGAACGGAACAGTGAACAGCCGCTTATGTGTTTTTATAAGTCTTTGTAATACAAAAGACTTGAGTCGAACCAGAAAGAGGTAGGCGGCCGTAGGTGAAAGCCCTTCGGCGAAACATCACCTACCTCGGGATAATTCACGTGAACAATAGCCCACAAAATACCGAAATCACCCGAAAATTTTTACCCACTTTTAACAACCAGCATGTGAATATTAGAAAAAATTTTGTCTATTTTGTTATTTGGTTTGTTTCGTATTTTCAAAAAAATTGCACTGAAATATTATCGTTTTTTTTATTCCAGATTTTTGAGTTGTTTTTTAGCATCCGGGACGAATGGGCTGCCGGGGTAATCTTTGATCAGTGAATGGAGATATGCTTGGGCGGCGTTTTTGTTTCCGGCTTTTTCTTGGGCTTCGGCTGCAACTAATAAAAGTTCATCAATATATGGCGAGTTCGGGTTCAATGATAATTGTCTATCGGCAAGAGCCGCTGCTTGGGGATATTTTTCACGTCCAATCCAATATTTCGCCATCAACAACGAAATAAACCCCTCATAAGATGCCGCCGGATATTTATGCTGCCAAGTCCGAATCGCATCAATCACCCGATCATAATTCTTTTCCCGTAAAAACGTTTCAGCAATCCGGCTCACAGAACCCTGTAACGCAACCTGTTCCGTATATTGAAAATGCCCCTCGTCTCTTACTTCGTTTGCTTTTATCAAGGCTTGTTGGGCTTCCGTACCTTGACCCATTTCCGCAAGATATTCCCCTTTAACTCGGTAAAATGTACAGATTGACTGATTTTTACCGTTTTTTGAAACTTTTTTTTCTGCCGATTCGATGAATTTTTTGGCAGCCGTTTTATTCAACATATCAAGCGACACCTCCGCCGCCAACGCATAACATTCAGCAGCAAAATCATCGAACATCAATTTTTGAGCAGCAGCAACATAAATTTGACCCGCCAGTTTCCAATCAAGCAGGTAATCCCGTGCAATTCCGCCCGCCAACAAAGCAAGTTTGTAAATAGAAGAATCACCCCTAAAATTAGGGTTGTCCGCCAATGCCGACCGAACTGTTTCCGCAATAAGTCGGCGATATTTCGTAACTTGTTCATGTTTAGCAACTTCTTGCTGTTGAGGAGTTTGCGGTTTTGTTTTAGAGTTATTCCCTTTGTTCGTTCCTTCCATCATTGCTTTTTCAGCGGCAAGAAGTTCTTGTTTCGTCGGGTTCAGAATCGAATCAATTTTTGTACGATAAGCCTCAACCAATTGGAGTAACGAGTCCGCATCAAGTTTTGTTGCATCGTATTTTTCCAAAACAGTCAGATATTGATTTAAGGTTGGCGGATTTTTGGGGTCTGCCGGAATTGCCGGTTGGTCAATTTCAATTCGGTTTACCGCCGAAAGATGTTGCGAAACAGTATCCGAAACCAATTCAACAGAATAAATTCCCGGTTTAAGATAAATATGATTGGGTGAAGGTTCGTCACTGGTTTGACCATCACCAAAGTACCAAATCAATTTACCCCGCGCCGCAAGTCCCGCCGATCTGTTCTGAAATTGTACGGAAATTATAGGTTGATCGTTGTCCGGCAATGGAACACTCCCAACAACCTGAAAAACAAAATCCGGCGAACCGGGCTTATTGGCAAAACCAGGAGTTCCAGCCGGAACTCGAACAATATTATTGTTTTGAAAAGCCTCTTCGGGAATTAGTGTTAATTTTTTTGGAGGAGTCTCCGGGTTCAACTCCCAAACAGCAAGCATACTGGCATTTCCATCACCGGTGGCGTGATAATATTCAAATTGATGTTTCCCTTGAGTGAGGGTAATGAATTTAACGAGTTCCGGTCTTGCTTGTCCGGCTCGTCCATGCCGACCAGGATGTGAGGCAGCAACTTTACCGTCAATTAAAAGAAAACTACAATGATGGGAAGAAGTAAGCAATGCGTATTTTCCCCCAACCGTAACATTTAAATTACCGGAGTACCGTGTGAGAAATGGTTCGCGCCGAAATGTGAAGGGATTATAGCCGTGGTGTACGTTTTTGACGTAATCAGCACCGATTGGCTTCTTCGACTGTTCAAAGGCTTTTTTAACAGCTTCAAAATTATCCATGTTAAAATGGCTTTCGGGATGTCGGGTTTCCATGAGCAAACCATCTGTATTCGTCCACGTAGGAACTTGAATATTGTTTGGTGATTTATCTGCCGGAAGACCGTAATAAATGTTATAGGAACTGGTTTTTTCTTCTGTTTGTATTGCCAATCGGCAAAAGTCACCGGGACCAAGTTGAAGGATTTTGAACGGAACCGGTTTTTTTGAACGTGTTGTTACGAGAACCGTTTTTCCTGCATTTTCTACCCGCGAATCAATATTTTTCGACACAAGATTGATAAGCCCCTGATGCAGGAATTGCGTAACAATCACTGTTTTCCCGCTCGGCGCATCAACTTCCCGCACGGCAAGATAGAAACCGCCCGCAATATTATAAGATTGCGCCGTAACTATTGTTTGAGTAAATAGGAACAGAACAAAAAATAAACTTCGTAACATTGTGAAACTCCAAAAAAGAAATCGTTAAGATTTTGTGCACAAATCAAATGTTCAACAACCAATAATTGCAGCAATTATTAGGTTGGTATATATTTCATAAACGAAAATTTTTGTTTTAACTCTTTTCGTAATTTTAACTCTTTTCGTAAATTTTGTATTTCTCAAAAAAATATAAACTATCACCAAAAATGAAAAATGAAATTTTATTTTTCGAGCGTTTTTCTCAAAATCGGTTCGAGAATATCCGCCATACGAAACATGCCAAGATCAGTAGGATGCGAAGAATCAACTGTTCCTTCGTCGTCATCTCCCAACAAATGTTGACCTTCCGCATAAATCAAATTTTTCATTCCTTCCGCTGTTAGTTTCTCATAGGTTTGACGAAGAAA